>NZ_CAKMJU010000007.1:0-98647 GCF_927416815.1 uncultured Acetobacterium sp.
AATATCTGACCTTCATTACCGCCACCGGCGAAAGTGACGTCAATGCAGTCTATGCCGATGAAGATGTTTGGTTATCGCAAAAAATGATGGGGGTGCTGTATGATGTCAAAGTGCGTACCGTAAATGATCATTCAAAGAAAATATTTATGGATGATGAGTTATAGGAAGCCTCAGTTATCCGGAATTTTCGGATAACTGCATCAGATGGGAAAAACTACAATACCAAGCATCATATACTTATCGGCGATTATTGCGGTTGCTTATAAAGTGAATTCTGAATAGGCCGTTCAATTTCCGAAATGGGCGACTGAAATCGTTAAGGAATTTACCATCAAAGCTTATGCGATGGCCGATGAGCAGAATGATTAAGTGGAGGAGAAAAGGAGTATCGCGTGTAGGATTGGTGATAGCTGTAACATTGTGGCAGTGTCAGCAATACAAAACTTATTAGTTCTAATTTGAAAGGAGACCGAGAATGAATAAAAATAATCCGCTTGAGAATGCTGAGCTGACAAGCCTGCCAAACATTGGAAAAGAAATGAAAAAGCAGCTTAATGCGATTGGGATCAATACGCCCGAGGCTCTGGTTGCAACAGGAAGCCGGGAAGCCTGGCTAAGGATCAGAGTCATTGATTCATCGGCCTGTTATAATCGACTTTGCGGGTTAGAGGGAGCAATTCAGGGAATTCGCTGGCATTATTTAGATGACAATCTGAAAAGAGAATTGAAATCTTTTTATGAAGCCAATCGTTAACTGAAAAGTTGATGAAACCCTGTGCTTAATACAAAGTATTGCAAACATTGAAACAAAGGACAAAGCGATGAGTAAACTCGTCGTCATTGATACGGAAACGACTTGGGGTGATGCGGTTATGTCGGTTGGAATTGTCATCGCCGATGCTGTGACCTTCGAGTTGATTGACAAATGATATTACATTCTCACACCCTTCAAGGATCATGGCGGGATGTACACATAGGCACTGTTTAAAATCAAAATCATAAATCGATAGATTAAAAATGATAATCAAAAAGGGGAAACAAAAAATGTCAAAAATTAAAAAGTCTAGCAAACACATACCAGGGAAAGAAGCCGTTGTATTGTCGCTGATACTGCTAGCTTTATTTGTATTTTCAGGTTGTAGTGCACTTGGTGTCCTAAATAAACCGGATTTTGAAGGATATACTTGGATTGAAGTCGATGGTGGCGATCTGTCGGGTCATCGAGAGCCCAATGTTGTGGTGGATATTGGTTTTGGTGATCGCGAGTATTATGCTTTTACCAATGAATATGGGCAATTGATTAAGGTCACGGCGGCAAAAATTATTTTGCAGGATGAGGATAAGGAACCAGTCCTGGCAACAGGACGATATTATCCTGATGAGGCAAAGGTTCCCGGTACTGAAAGTCCAACCCTTGATGAGGGCCATATCATCGCTGATTCGCTTGGCGGAGTTGCCAATGCTTATAATATCACACCGCAAGATAGCACCCTGAATCGACATGGTGATCAAGCATATATGGAAAAAGTGATTCGCGATGCCGGCGGCTGTAGCGATTTTACGGCGGTGATCACCTATCCGTCGACCACAACCCAGATCCCCAGTCATTATAGTTATACCTACACCTTGATGGGGAAGGTGATTAATGATGAATTTGATAATGTTAATCCCGATGAAGTGAATCAATCACTTGGGCTTACCACTCCAAATGGACAGGACAGCGCTGGTGTCAGCATTAGCGCACTGGATAAAAAGGCCGAATATATTATCATAAAAAATTCGAGTGCAAAAGCGATTGACCTTTCCGGATGGAAAATTGTCTCGGTTTTAGGTAATCAGTCGTTTACCTTTCCAGCCTTTAGTCTGGCGGCAGGTGCCACGGTTAAGGTTGGCGATTCAGCAAATAATTCAGGTATTGATTTTCATTGGCTTGATGGCGGCGGTACCTGGAACAACAGCAAGAGTGATCCGGCGGAGTTGTATGATAGCGCTGGCAAACTTGTTGATGTCTATAATGATTAAATAGACCTTGGTGAGGATATCAACAAGCAGGAAAACAATCAAACCAATGTCTGATACGAAGTATAAGCAATATAAATTGTAAAATAAAATTAGATCGAAAGAAGGTGTGGCTATGCGAGAAACACATTTAATTCAAAACCGGCAGACTTGTAAGCTCGGATTGATCATTGTCATTCGGCAGCTTTTTCCGCAAGAATTACTTAAAACCGCTTATTCAATTATGGAGGGCGTGTTTTGCCGCTTTGCTGATTCCGCAATTTCAATCAGAGAAGTCTATCAGATTGAAAAGAAACTAAAAGAATGGATTATGAGAAATCCTGATATTGACTTTTTGAAGCATGAGGGTGGCTACTACTTTTATCGGGTTGATGACTATGTTGTTAAAATGATTTATCCCTGTGAAACAAACGTTAAAAATATCGATCCTTTCTGTGTGATGCCTTATGCAGACGGTTTTATTGTTGACTTTGGAGACATTGATCGCGATTGCAGCACCTCGTTGATACCGCCGGATAAACTCTCGGCCATGTATGAGAAGACGCAAAAGTGGTTAAAAAATATTAATATCGAGTTGCTTAATGATGTTAACGACTATATTGTCAGTAGCGCCAGCTTGAAGCTGCTGGGGATGGCTGAAGCCCTGCATGAAAAGGAGATATCTGATATTGCCGTGATGATTCTACAACAGCAGCGGTCTCTGCGGGTACTGCTGATTTCAGGGCCATCTTCTTCGGGAAAGACGACGTTTGCGCAACGCTTATCAACTCAGTTGAGTGTGAACGGATTAAAGCCGGTTACGCTGTCGATGGATGATTATTTTGTGAACCGCGAAGTGACGCCGCTTACTGAGGACGGCAAGCCAGATTTCGACTGCCTGGAAGCTTTGGATCTTCCCTATTTGCAGCAGCAGCTCGTCGATCTAATCAATGGAAAAACGATTGAAACGCCGATCTATGATTTTAAAACCGGCCATCGTTCCAACCAAACAAGGCGAATGCGCGTTGGACACGATGAAATACTGGTCGTCGAAGGAATCCATGCTTTGAATCCGGTATTGTTTTTGGGTATCAACCGGAACATGCTGTTTAAAGTCTACCTCAGTTCGCTGTTTCAATTAAATTTCAACTTGGAAAACAGAGTGCCGAGTTCTGAGGTACGGCTGATCAGACGAATCGTCAGAGGCGATCAGTTCCGCGGTACCCACCCCGAAGATACCCTGGATCAGTGGGAAAATGTTCGCCGCGGGGAGTATAAAAACGTGTTTAAATTCCAGGAAGAATCGGACGTGATGTTTAATTCGAGCCTTCTTTACGAATTAAATGCCATGAGGCCTTTGGCTGAAGCATCCTTAAATAAAATTGATGATCACAGCCCCTATGCCAAGACAAGGGATCGGCTGCTTAATATTTTATCCTTCTGTGAGCCAATGAATACAGAGAAAGTCCCTTTTAATTCAATACTGCGTGAATTCATCGGCGGCAGCATCTATTTTGACTAATGGCATTGTAAAACCACAAAAACCATCTAAAGGGAGAAGAATAATGATGAATGTAATTGTTTTTTTAGCAGCAGGATTTGAAGAAGTGGAAGCCTTAACGGTTGTCGATTATTTGCGAAGAATCAAGTCGATTCGGGTTGATATGGTGGCCATCGGCGACAGTCTGATGGTTTCAGGAAGCCATCAGATCGCGGTAAAAGCCGATCACCACATTGATGATCTGCAAAACCTTGACGCCTACGCGGCGGTTGTTATTCCTGGTGGGATGCCCGGAGCAGCGAATCTAAGAGACGATCCTCGGGTTATTAAAATTGTCAAGGACATGGCTGCCGCCGGGAAATTAGTGGCGGCGATCTGTGCCGGACCGATTGTTCTAGCCAAAGCCGAGCTCATCGCTGGCAAAAAAGTGACTTCTTACCCCGGTTTTGAAGCGGATCTTGTTGATTCGACTTATCTACAAGATGCGGTCGTTCGGGATGGCAACCTGATCACCTCCCGGGGTCCAGGAAAAGCAGTCGATTTTGCCCTGGAACTGGTGACGGTTTTAGCCGGCGCGAAAGAGGCCGAGACACTGCGCAAAAATATCCTCTATGACAAACTCACGTAGCTTAAAAATAACTTAAAAGGCTTCAATTGGAGTATTGACAATTGGCCGAAAAGGTGGTATAAAATAACCATAGTTAGCACTCGATAGATGAGAGTGCTAACAAAATATAAGATGTAAAGGAGTGGTTTATGATGACAGCACTGATTCCGTTTAACAGAAAAAGAAATGATTTGATGAATACCGGTTTTGATGATTTTCAAAATATGCTTGACGACTTTTTTGCAGAAGGGTGGCCAATGCGAAGAAGTTTAGCTGGTGATACCTTCAAAATTGATCTTCAGGATAATGAAAAAGAATATATCGTTGAAGCAGAACTCCCGGGTATTCAGAAGGATGAGA
Organism: uncultured Acetobacterium sp.; assembly: GCF_927416815.1. Lineage (NCBI taxonomy): Bacteria > Bacillati > Bacillota > Clostridia > Eubacteriales > Eubacteriaceae > Acetobacterium > uncultured Acetobacterium sp. Next base: position 4,467 of record NZ_CAKMJU010000007.1, read on the forward strand.
TTAATCTTTCTTTAGACGAAGGACGACTGCAGATAACCGTCAAGAAGGAAGAAACGAAAGAAGAAAAAGAAAGAAATTACGTTCATCGGGAGCGTAAATTCTCAGCAATGACCCGGAATATCTTTTTAGCCGACGCCGCATCGGACGACATTAAAGCCAAGCTGAACGAGGGGGTTCTGACCATCACTGTACCGAAACAGGTAAAACCGGAACTGACTAAACAAATTGAAATTGAGTAAATCGGTCAATAATTATTAGCCTCAAAGGCCGATGAGGCGACAGAAAGGGATGATGCATTTAGAATCATTTCAAGCAATTAAAAAAATATAAAATCATAAATAGGAACACCCTTTTGTAGCTGTCGATGATGCTGTCAAAAGGGTGTTTTTTATGATTTCAGTTACTAAACCAGTCGAATTTTCGTTTAAAGATTGCGACTGTCATAAGCCCAGTGCAGCAGCGCCTGACGCTGTTTTTTGCGACAGTTTTGATCCCTTTGTTGGCAATTCTTTTTAATCGCGCCGATATGACGCACCATCGCTTTCCAGCGTTTGATCTGGCGGCGGTCTTCGTCAGGAAGGCGGCGACCATAATAATAGCGGCAATACCATTGAAACCAGCCCCGCGGATCAATCGGATTGATCCAGCCATTAGCCCGCCAGACGCTAAGGGGCTGCGAAGCATCGACTTGATAATAATTGAGGGAAATATCTTTTCGGGCTGGCGAGAGTTTGGCATGTTCATACCAATCCTCAGGAAATTCAGACTGGCAATCGGTCATGTATTTGCCCCCGAAAAGGCCGAGTGCCAACAGTTCTTTGGGGGAAAGCTCCGGTTTAAAATCCGGATCAAAATTTGCGCCTGCTTCTTCACTCAAATAATAACTACCTTGCTGCATGGTATCGTTGATGATTATTTTTTTCATGTTCATTGCCATCCTTTCGTTTTAGAACCGCTCAACTTCTGATCGGTTGTCAAGTTGGCTGATCCTGGTTTTATTGGTTCCTTAATCAATGCCATTTAAGATGCGATCAAGGGTTTCAGTAATAACCTGATAGCCGATACTGCTGGGGTGAAACTGATCGGTGGCCAGATAGGTTTGGAGATGATATTTAAATGCCTCATCAGTAGGGATATAGGCCGTCTTATTATCGGCAGCGGCGATTAGCTGGGTTTGATAATTCCATTCAAACAGCTTTTGCGATTTTTGCGGATCTTGATCGGGATACGGATTATATAAACCGATTAGGGCAATTTGGGTCTCAGGATTAAGCGCGCGAATACGGCTGATCGTCGCTTCGAGACTCTCCTGATAGCGGTTAAGGGTTTCCTGAAAGGTCACATCTAAAGACAGGGCATCCTGATACTGGATGCGACTTAAATCATTGCCGCCGATCGAGATAATAACTAAGTCAGCAGCGGAAATAAAGGCGGCATTTTCCGGGGCGGCGACCAGGGCGGCCAGGTCAGCACTGATTGCTCCAGACACCGACAGATTTGCCACCGTGATGGTATTGTCGGGATCGATTAGCGCCGCATAGCGTTTGCCGATACCCTTATCCGGTTCATCACCGACGCCAAAACCGATCGAATCGCCCAGCACCAGAATACGGTTAGCGGCGCTAACCGGTTCAGTTTCAATGGTCTCAGCCGGATTGGTTAGGGTTTCCGGATTTTTGTCGCCGCCGTTGGTGATGGCGATGGCAATGATTAGGCCGGTCACAAAAACCAGTATCAGGGCGACCGATACGATTAAGATCAGCGGCCATATTTTTTTGATCATGATTGCCTCCTTTTAGACTAGCACATCTTTACGACTAAAAATCTGAAATCCGAGCAGTAGCGCCAGTAAACCCCAGATACCCAGAGTGATGATCGAAAAATTCAGGCTCATCCCCGGAATCGGCTGATAGGAGCCGGTTAAATACCGGGTCAGATCCAAATTGGTGACAAAGAAGAATTTAACGATCGGCCAGTCGGACAGAAAAAACTGCAGAAATTGTCCGCCAATCAGGGTCGCCATCAATATCCCAATCGCTGAGACGGTATTATCAACGATAATCGAAATCAATAGGGTCAGAGCGGCAATCACAATCGCGACGTACCAGGTCAGTGAATAAATGAGGATGGTGTACTCAAAGCGGCTGACCAGAATCACCGCATCAGCGTTTAATTGGCCGTCGATCAGGCGAAAGCCAGTGGCAACGGGTTCATCAAAGCCCCATTGCCCAAAGAAAAGATAGGATATCAGAGTCGCTAGCAGCCCCATGATCAAGACCACCAGGGTGGTCATCAAAAGCAGTGCAATCAACTTACTCAGCAAAATTTTCCAGCGCGGCACCGCCCGAGTTAACAAGACCTTAATGGTTCCGGTTGAAAATTCGCCAGAGACCAGATCGGCCGCAAGGATTACAATGATCAGTGGAATCAGCAACGAAATGCCCTGTTCGACAAAATCGACGCTGAACTTGGCGGCGCTGGGGGTAATCGGGTTAATATCGTTATCGATAAAATATCGTAATTGCTTGATTTCAATTTCGATCGAGGCAATCCCATCGGCGGGAATATAGGGGCTATCGAGGCGCTTTTCCAGATCATTCAACCGCTGGCTAGCCAGGCTTTTCCAATCATAAGTGCCGGCGCCGGACAGGTTTTCAAAACGGTCGATATTTTTTTCATAGGTATATTGCTGGCCATAGGAAAGCAAGGTAATGAAAATAATCAGCAAGCCGATAATCAGGATCAGTTTTTTCTTTAACAGCAGTTTGGTGACTTCATTGCGAATGAGGTTTAACATCATCGTATCCTTTCTAATGTTTTTCTATTGAATGGTTTTCTGGTTGGTCAGGCTGAGGAAGAGCTCTTCCAGGGTGGCGTTTTTAGCCGTGACGGTTTTCAGTTCGAGGCCAGAGGTGATTAAGGCGGCATTAATTATCGGCAGAATTTCCAGATCGGTGGCGGCAATCAGTTCGTTTTGTGCGGTGATTCGGGCGTCAAGCTGAAACTGTTCGCTGAGGATTTTTTTGCCCTGGTAGGGATTGTTTAAAACCCACACGATTTCACCGGTCGATAGCATCTCCGTCACCGCGCCGTCGCGGACAATCATCCCCTGGTTGATAATGCAGACCCGGTCGCAGATCAATTGGACTTCACTGATTAAATGCGAAGAAATGAGCACTGAAATCCCGGTATCTTTGGCCAGCGACTTGACAATTTCCCGAAATTCATGGATGCCCTGGGGATCAAGGCCGTTGGTAGGTTCATCAAGAATCAGTAAATCGGGTTGATGAATCAGCGCCTGGGCTAAACCGATCCGCTGTTTCATGCCCATCGAATAAATGCTCACCTTATCGTGGATGCGCTTTTCCATGCCGACCAGGGCGATCGCATCATCAATCGCTGCCTTGGTGACATGCTGGGACATGGCGCCTAAGAGTTCGAGGTTTTTGTAGCCACTCAGATACTCGTACAGATCAGGGGCTTCGATGATGCAACCGACATGCGACATCGCCTTGACGTAATCTTCTCCAATCCCATGTCCGCAGATTGAAACGGTGCCGGCGCTGGGACGTGACAAACCGACCAGCATTCGTAATGTTGTCGATTTGCCGGCGCCATTGGGTCCTAAGAAGCCTAAAACTTCACCCTTGTTAAGCTCAAAGCTTAAATCCTTGATAATTTCTTTCTTCTTAATGCTCTTGGACAGGTTGGCAACCTTTAAAACTGGTGTCTTCATAAAACCCTCTCATTGAATCAGATAATTGGAATGTTTCTAATTAACTATATGCCCGGAAAGCCGGTTTTCAAACAAGGAATTTAAAATGCTGGAAATGATCATCCATTGACACCCCTCCGAAAGCTCATATACTAATTGTATAAATACTAGCTGAAAAATCGCTTTTTTAATAAAAAGACACGCTGTCAATGGAAGATAAACCATTTGCTAGCGTGTTTTTTTTAATTAATGGATACGTGGATCAGCGGAGCTGTTGGGCATCGATGACCACGTAGCTGCCATCGGCCCACTGATCCAGGGCGATTTGGATCACCGGAGATCCATCCGTATCAATATAGGCCTGGACGATTTCGTCATCCATTTGGGACTCAATGGCGACTTCGGTGACGCCATTAAAAGAAAATCCATTAAATGCTTTGATGATATCGCGCCAGATATCCCGGGAACCATCGATTTTTTTCAGGTTTTTGATGACTTGTTCAATATTCATTTTCTATTACCTCTCTATTATGATGTCGGTTGACAGTTTAATACCCCTTTGAACCCGCTTTAAAAGGGAAAAAGACATTTAAAAAAATGTTATCAATAACGAGCAACAATCATAAAATTTACATGAAACCAGATCATGCATGTTAGATATCAAAATGAATTATTAAGAATCACGCCGAGAAGTCCCCAGGCGGTTCCCAGCATCGCCCCGCCGAGGACATCCCGGGGGTAGTGCATGCCGACATAGATACGGGTGATCCCCACAAAAAAAGCCAGCAGATAGATAGCCAACCAGAGCAAAAAATTGGCCTGATAATAATGCAATAGAAAAGTCGCCATAAAGAAAGACTGACTGGTATGTCCGCTGGGAAAAGAACTGCCCCTGGCTTGGGAGCCGACAATGCGACTAGTTTCAATCTTTTTATAAGGTCGGGTTCGATGGACAAGCACTTTTATCAATTCAACGACTAACCATAATGATAAGGTTCCGAATACAAAGCCATAGGCAAGGAAATGCTGGCCAGAAAAATACAAAATAATGGCAAGGATCATCGCAAAAATGCCATTGCCAATCTGCGTAAAAATTACATCAGTCGATCAAGCCAGAATCGGCGGCGTCCATGCATGTTAAAATAACTAAAAACCCAAACATCGACTTGCTGACCAACCGACCACACCAGCGAAATGGTGGTTAATGCAAAAATCAGCACCAGGACAATCAGCGATTTTTGGCTTTTTAGGGCTCCTAAGAAAATGATCCAGACATTTTCAGGCACAAATAAAAGAAACATAAATAAGATAATAAAAACCATAATTAGCCAGTAAAACGGTGGGATATGACGGATACCAGTGATCATTTTATGCCATATTCTGCGAATTTTAACGACAATCAAGTTTTCTTCTTCGGTCGCTTTCAGGTCTTTGTCGGTTACGGACTGATCCTGATTATGGCTCTTCATTTGACTCGGTTGCTCCGACCATGACCGACATCGCTTGTTGCTTTACGGTTATTTGAACAGAACCTTCTCCTAAACTGATATCATCGGCCATAACCGCCATAGATGGCTCAGTATCAATGATAATTTCACGCACCTGGTAGTGTTGAATCCGGGGATCTTCAGGGTTATCGGTGCCTACGCCGTTAAGAATATAAGCGATTAAATCAAGTTTGGACAGGTCGGAAAAAAACATCACATCCAATAGGCCGTCATGATAGGCATCGGCAGCACCGACTTGATAATTACGACCGATATAGGGCATATTAGAAATTAATGCGGCATGACCCAACGCGTTGATTTCCCGATTATCGTCCAGGAAAAGATGGATTTCCGAGGGCGGAGCAGTCGTCAGAATTCCCAGAAAATCTCCGATCCGGGTGATGTTGCCGTGCTGGATATCATCCCCGGAGGGGAACAGCATTGAAAATAAACCTACCGAGCATAGCTCAATAAATGGTGTGCTGACATCGTTGCAAGTGACCATGCCGAGATCTATTTTTAAAGGCTGCCCGGTTCTGAGAACGGCAATAGCTGCCGAAATATCAGTGGGGATGCCGAGGCTTAAGGCCACATTGTTCTGGGTTCCGGTGGGAACAATGCCAAGTGTCGCCGCTGAACCATACAGCGCTTTGGTGACCGAAGAGACGGTGCCATCGCCGCCACAAACGACAAACAGATCAATTCCCTGGGCAATGGCATCATCGAGCACTTCCTTCAGGTTACTGTCTGGTTCGATTAAATAGAGTTCCGGGACTAACTTCCAGGCTTGCATTTCTTTGATCACCGCCAGGATTTGCAGTGGGGACTCTTCATTCGCGCCAGAACCGGGATTAAAAATAAGTTTAACGCGCTTTGGCCGCAGGTTTGTTCTTACAGTTTCCATCGTTTTTTCTCCATCTTATATTCTTCTTTTTAGTTTCCAGGAATCGGAAATCGCATTTATGATAAATAGAATCATCTCAAAAAGGGAAGGGCTTTGTAAATTAACTACCCAAAAAATTGCTAATTTAAACAAAGACGTGATTATGCCAGGGATCGATAGAACATTCACATCCCTTAAAATTCCATCAATCAGGAAAAATGGCAATTTTGGCACAAAATTTGCTTAAATTAACGGATAAACTTAAAATTTGGAAGAAGAGGAAAGGTTAACAATGGAAGAGAGAAAACGAAAAAGAACAATTAAGCAAAAATTGCTGATTGTGCCCTTATGTTCGGTACTGGTGGGGGTGTTTGTAATTGGCGCCATCTCCGCCTACCTAACTCGGGCAAGCCTATTGACTGAGATGAGAGAAAGTGGTTTTGCCGCCTCGCAGCAGTTTGTCGACCGTCTGGAAGACAACACCGACGCCCTTGACGCCATGAACGTCATGATCGAAGAACAGATCCGCAGCATCGGTAATATTGTCATAGCCAATCGTGCCACCATCAGTGATCCTTATCTGACGGCCCTGGCGCAGCAGTCGGGGATTAATCAGATTTACTGGTTTAATGCAGCCGGTGAAATTGTAAACTCGGTCAATGGCGAATATATCGGCTGGAAGGCCGCCCCTGGCGATCCGATCCATAATTTCATGGTCAGTGGTGAAGCCGAATTGATGGAGGCGATCCGTAAAAGTACCGAAACCGATGAAACCTTTAAATTTGGTTATATGAAAATTGCCACTGGGGAATTTGTTCAGGCCGGCGTTACCGCCGACCGGATCACCGATTTAACCGAGCGATTTGGTTACCAGGCTCTGATTGATGAATTGTCGATCAATGACCAGATCGTTTATGCCAGTTTTATCGATCAGGATTTAACGGTAGTGGCAGACACTCATCCCGAGGATCTCGGGGTTAGTTATGCTGAGGATGAAAAGCTTAAAGCGGTGGCCACCGCTGGCCAATCCTCATCATCTGAATATTTTTACGAAGCTGGGAAAACCAAGGTCTATGAGGTTTTGTTTCCGGTGGTGATCAATGGTGAACAGCAGGGGGTGCTAAGTATTGGCTACTCGATGGACGCGATTGAAGCGGCGATCTTAAAAAATATTCTAATGGTGTCGGTGGTTGGCTTGTTGGTTTTCCTGGCACTGGCGGTAATTCTCTACCGGGTATCAACATCAATTACAAATCCAATTTCCAGGATCAACCAGATGATCAAAGAAATGAGCCTGGGGCATTTGGGGATGCGGCTGGCCATTGACAGCGATGATGAAATCGGCGAAATGGCCACCGCCATGGATTCCTTTGCCGAAGACCTGCAAAAAGTGGTGATTGGTACGATGATCGAAATTTCGGATGGCGACGTCTCGGCGATGATTCAGGAAAAGGATGCCGAGGATGAGATATCACCGGCGCTGAAACGAACGATTGCATCGATCCGCGGTCTGATTGATGAGGTTACCACCCTCTCCCAGGCTGGGGTCGCAGGTAAGCTTCATATCCGCGGTAACAGCGACCAATTTAAAGGTGGCTTTCGTGATATAGTTAAAGGCGTTAACAATACCCTCGATGCCGTGGTTGGGCCGATTGATATGGCCGCCGACTATGTTAAACGGATCGGCGAGGGCGATATTCCAGAAAAAATTACGGCCGCTTATCAGGGTCAGTTTGATACCTTAAAAAACAGCATCAATGCCTGCATCGATGGTTTAGGGGCTTTAGAAGAAGGAAACCGTATTCTTGGGCAGATGAGTCGCCACGATTTCGGCGAAAAGATGGATGGCCAGTACCGCGGCATCTATTCCGAGTTTGCACGCTCAATTAATAGCCTCAACCAACGACTTAACGATGTGATTGCCGTAATTAATCATATTGCCGGCGGTAATCTTCAGGATCTTGATAAGCTACGAGAAACGGGTCAACTCAGTGACAAGGATCAATTGGTACCAAGTTTGATTGAGATGATCGAAACGATTGATTTGTTAATTGCCGAAGCCAACCAAATGGCGCGGATTGCCGTCGCCGGAAATACCGCGAATCGCGGTGATGAGAGTCGTTTCTCAGGTGAATATGCCAAGGTCATCAGTGGTTTTAATAAAACCCTGGATGCCCTGGTTGGCCCGATGATGGGTGCCTCGAGTGCGCTTGAAGAATTGGCCAAAGGTAACCTTAATACCGCGATGACAGGGGATTATCAGGGCGATTATGCCTTGATTCGTGATAATATGAATCACACCATTGCCTTCTTAAAACAGTATGTTGATGAAATTACCGATGTTTTAGAGGCGCTGGGGAATGGCAATCTCGATCAAGAAATTACCGCTGAGTACCGGGGCGATTTTCTGGCGATTAAAGCAGCTTTAAATCAAATCACCAATAATCTTAACCATACCATGAGAGAGATCAATATCGCTGCCGGTCAAGTGGAACTGGGGGCTCGACAAATATCGGATGGCGGACAGGCGCTATCCCAGGGCACCATGGAGCAGGCCAGTTCGATTCAGCAACTGACGGCCTCAATTGATGAGGTCTCAACAGAGACTAAACGCAACGCCACCAATGCTAATGAAGCCAATGTCCGGGCGATTGAGGTTCGCAACAATGCCGAAATCGGCAATCGTCAAATGGAAAAAATGGTTACTGCGATGGTCGATATCAACGATTCATCCAATAGCATTTCCAAAATAATCAAAGTCATTGATGATATTGCCTTCCAGACCAATATTCTGGCCTTAAATGCGGCGGTCGAAGCTGCCCGGGCTGGTCAGCATGGCAAGGGTTTTGCCGTGGTTGCCGAAGAAGTCCGAACCCTGGCCGCCCGCAGTGCCGAGGCCGCCAAAGAAACCACCGGCCTGATTGAAGGGTCGATTAGCAAGGTTGAAGTAGGAACAAAAATTGCCGATGAAACGGCTGCGAGTCTCAAGGAAATCCTTGACGAAATTGAAAAAGTCTCCGATCTGGTTGGCAATATTGCCCAAGCTTCCAGCGAGCAGGCCTCGGAAATCGCGCAGATAACCAAAGGAATTGAACAGGTTTCGCAGGTTGTTCAAACAAATTCTGCTACTGCCGAAGAAAGTGCTGCCTCTAGCGAAGAACTCTCGGGGCAGGCAGAACTGCTAATGAAGATGGTTGGCGATTTCAAACTCAAATAAGACGAAATTAGGACATAAAATAGGAATCGGAATGCGCAGATACGGTTCGGAAATGGTTGCATTGAAGGAGAATTTCACGACGAAAAAAGGTGCAAAAAATGGATGTGTGCAAAAATCTGTGCAGCCCTCTAAAATATGGCTAAATTGTGGTGATTTTTGAGGTTTTTAATCCCAAATTCATTAGATTGACTGCATAATAATTTGCACCCTAATCAAGATTATCGTATAAATTAACCCCGTCAGCACTACTGGCGGGGTGTTTATTTGAATGAAATGGTTTGACTTATGTTGACAAGCAGTTGTTATGTGATTGAATAATAAATTTTTGCTGATTGTCTCCTTTTCCAGCGCTTTGAATACTTACTATCATTTAGGGTAGTAAGTAACTTATAAGTGCATACTTGTTTTTGTGAAAATCATTGGTAAAATGATAGCATGAACAACAGTAAGACGCAAGTAATTGCAAAAATATGAAAAAGTTATTGGAGGAAAAAATGAGCGCAATATTTGAACGAACCAGTGTTAGAAAGTACCAAAACAAGGAAGTGGAAGCGGAAAAAGTAGAGCAGATTTTAAGAGCCGCAATGGCTGCCCCATCGGCTGCCAACCAGCAACCCTGGGAGTTTTATGTGGTTAAAAAAAAAGAAACCCTGGTCGCGTTGGCGGAAAAGAGTCCCTATGGTAGCTTCATCAAGGATGCGGCTTTGGCGATTGTGCCAGTATATCGCAAGGAGTTGATGATGCCGGAGTTCGCTGAAATTGATATGGCTGCCTGCACCCAGAATATGCTGTTGGAAGTCACCGAACTGGGTCTCGGCGCTGTCTGGGTTGGGGTTGCACCACTAACCGACCGGATGGAAAGTGTCCGCCAAATTTTAAGGATCCCCGAACATCTTAATCCATACGGCATAATCCCCATCGGTTATCCGGTTGCGGATGCCGAACAGAAAGAACGCTATGATGCAACGCGAGTACATTTTGAATAAAATGTAAGAATAATCAGGTGATACTGATTCATCTCAAAAACGAACCCATTTGGAACATCATGATGATGGCCTCCACATGGGTTCGTTTTGTTTTCAAGCTTATCAAATTGATAGTACCTCGCAAAAGTGGATCACAGTAATCAGATCAACAGACATTTTGGATCATCGGCATTGACAATGGCTCTCATAGGCAGCAGTCGTGTTGCTGTGACAACTGGGATTGAAGATCATTTGATAGGAAAAAAAGCCCCCAGTCTATGCCTGATGCTCGATTTATACACTCAGTTTAACACAAAAAGAAGTTGTGGGAGTTTAAATATTTCGTTGACAGAGAAAAGTGCCCATAATATAATACCGGTAACTTAACCGGTTAAGTATTGTCAAAGTCATAAAACAAACCGGCAAAAACGCTATCATTGTGAGGAGAAAATCTTGGAAAAGAAAAAAATTAAAGTTGCGATTCTGTCGATCTCGTCATTATTGATGATATCGATGACGGCATCAGCGATTTTGGCCGATATTCAGGCTTATTTTGTGGGCGTCGACCCAGCCCTGATTGCGATGGTGTTAACCATTCCGGCCTTGATGGGACTGGTCTTTGCCTTTGCCTCCGGACCATTGTCGCTGCGCTTACCGAAAAAAAACCTGGTAATTTTTGGCCTGGTCTGCGGACTGGCCGGGGGGATGATTGCCCTGCTTTTCGGGTCTACTAGTATTTATGTGCTGCTCGGTTGCAGTTTGCTGCTGGGGATCGCCCAGGGGATGAATGCGACCATGTCGATGGCCTTGATCGCGGATTACTTTGTGGCTGAGGAAAGCGGGGCGATGATGGGTCTGCAGTCTGCCTTTGTCAATGGCGGCAGCATGGTACTGCTGTTTAGCTCGGGGATGCTGGCGGGAATTTCCTGGCAATTGTCCTACCTGGTTTATCTGGTTTTTATTCCGGTGATTGCGATTGTCATTAAAAACCTGCCTAAGGACCAGGCTCCAGCCCATGCTGAAGCAGAAACATCTGAGAAAAGTGCAAAACTCAATGCCAAGGTTTATTTTACGGCCTTGACGATGTTTTTATTTGGGGTTTTCCTGTTTGTTTTTCAGACAAATGTGGCAATGTTTGTGGCCAGCAAGGGATTAGGGGACGCCTCCACTAGCGGGTTGATCAATACCTCGATGTCCGCCGCCGGGATGCTCACCGGGATCCTGTTTGGTCGGATGCAGCGGCTTCTAAAAAAACTGGTGATTCCGGTATGCTTGCTAATCGGTGGGTTGGGAATGTTGATGATCTTTTTGTTGGGGACTCTGCCGTCATTATTTTTTGGCGCCATCTGCGGTGGTTTCTGTTTAGCCACTATCAACCCAGCAGGTACCTTCCAGGCCGCTAATGCGGTGCATCCATCGATTAGTTCGCTAGCGATCGCCGTCGTTACTGCTTCCACTAGCGTGGGGATCTTTGTCTCACCGATTGTTTCTAGTGGGGTTGCGAATTTAGCCGGTGGCAGTATCGAAATTAAATTTCTGTTAGCAGCCGTCGGGTTGGCTTCTGTGGGGGTGATGTCTTTTATTGGCAATGTCATACTAGATCGGCAACAAGTCATTCAATAACCGCAAATAATGCGCTGCAATGTAAAAACCGCCTGGATTCAATCGAGAATTCGGGCGGTTTTTTGTTTTAGTTGCACTTAATCAATTTGAAAATAGGGTTTAAAGGTGAAGGGCACCGTTTCGAGGACTTTTTTGCTTTCAGCGATGATCGCATCAATACGCTTCTGATCAATATGCATCAGCATAAAATTGAGTCGGATGATATAATCCAGACAATCATCTCGGGTGCAGTTAAATTCGCCCCGGTCGTAAGCCCACATTAGCGAGAAACTTGAAGCACGGGCGGCATTGGCAATCATCGCCAGCTCATCAGCTTCTTTATTGATAGCGAGATGATATTGGCGATCATGCATTTTATAAAGGAGATCACCATCAGTGCTAAAGAGGTCTTCGTACTTATCATCAGCCAGTTCCCGGATAAACTGCATCGCTTTCGGGTCGGAAAGAAAAAGTAGGTGATAGAGTCGGATTTCCACTGCCGTGCTGACCTGAAGATCGGCGCGTTGCCCTTTGAAATATTCAGTATAAAGCTTTAAAGCGATCTTATTTTTCAGTTCAAATAAAAAAGCATCACTGACCGCCCGAGCCAGACTCGATTTTGACTTAAAATAATAGGAAATCAGGGGCTTAGTAATCTCACAGACTTCGGCAATCTGATCCAAATAGGTTTTTTATAGCCCTGTTCATAGAACAATTGGCTGGCCACCTGAAGAATATTTTCTTTTTGGTTAGACATGGTCATCACTCTCATATTGGAATTTTTTAAATATCATTTCATTTTAACGCTTTTGACTGATCGATGCAAGTTTATTATCCGTTATGTTGTCAATGGTGATCGGTACTGTTTATAAATCTTAGATCTCCCAAGATTGGCAGCAATCAGCAAGTTGATCTAATAAAAGGTCTAGATGGCAGAGCCTATGGCTGTAGATATCCGTCAAATGCTTGCGCCAGCCGTTGATAGGTTGGCATCGGAACATGGTAGTGTGCTCCCATCCGCAGCACTTCAAAAACCAGGCCATCAATTTCTGACTTTTTACCCAGATTAATATCACGGAGCATTGAGGTTGAGGCAGTCGGTGCCAATGAGTCCAGAATATCCAGATCAAACTGGACGATATCAACGTCAAAATGAATATCCATGGCCAGCGCCAGCGCTTCGATTTCCCGCAGCAAATCAATATAGGTATTCCTGATTTCACCAGGTTTCTGAACCGCTCCGGCTTCAACCTGATAATACAACCCGCAGGCTGCCATAGCTGACACATAAGAAAATTTCTGTAAGGCATCTTTGCGGATATCTTGGGACAGGACGCCCAGAATACCGCTATCATTTAAGTCTGCTTCAATTTGTTTTAAAACCGGGCGGAATTGTGCGGGATCACGAACCCCGAAGAAAATTCTGAAAATTTCGCCGTGCATCTTAATCTTTCCCGGAGCAGCAATATTGGCGGATATATAAATGCAGCCATCGGTAACCAGCAGCTCGGGAAGCTGGATCTGAAGTTTTCCGCCGGTGCCATAAATATTTAAAATCGGAATCACCACCGTATCTTTATGAGCGATTTGTTTAATAAATGGAACAATTTCGTCCAGTGAATAGCCTTTGACACAGACAAAAACCACATCCGGCTGCTCATCATAATGCAAAGTGTCATGGGCCTTGATCGGCGACACCGTGTAAGTCCCTTGCCAATTGGTTTCCATCTCAATTCCGTTTTCCCGAATTCTGTCCAGATGTTGGCCTCTGGCAATTAAGGTCACATCTTTTCCCGCTTTGGCCAGATAAGCCCCGATGCATCCGCCAGTCCCGCCGGCGCCGATAACCAGATATTTCATAGCTACTCCTTTGCTTATTCATCATGTAAATGTCGTTTATTAATAGTATACAGGGAATAAGTATAATCATCAACGGTATTTTTGACTGGGACAAACAAAAGAACCATTTGGGGAAGATGTGGTAGGCTATCCCAAAATGGTTCTATTATGTTTGTGCAATGCTAAAGATAATGGTTATCTATCCCTAATTGGTGGTATAAATCTCGATGGCGTCGCTCATAAACTGAGCCAGTCCCTCGGCACGGCTATCAATGTTTTCTTTGAACCGATCATCATGGACGTACATTAACCCCAGTCCGGACAAAATTTCTTTGCTGCAGTCGTAGTAGTGCCGGCTGATGTGGGCCTGCCACTCGGCCACCAGCTCCTGAACCTCGGGGTCTGCGGCATCCTGAGCCATTTTGGTGACAAAACCAGCATAGATGGCTTCGGCTTCAGTGTGGATCGCTTCCCATTGTTCCGGGCTATAGCTGTTGGCTTTCTGTTGGCTTTGGCGGTAGGCGTCAGTTTTACCCCAGCGCTCTTTGACTTCAGTTTCGTATTGTTTCTTGTTCGCTTCAATTTCAGTCATATCAAATGGTTTAAAATTCATGGTTCTTTCTCCTTCTAATTTTTGATCCAGCAAGGCAATCAGTTTGTCCAGACGGCAGCGTTTGAGCAGCAGCAGGTGGCGTTGCTTTTTAAAGGCATCCATTTCGTCGTAATTGGGATCGGCCAGAATCCCTTTGATTTCCTGGATCGAAAAATCCAGTTCCCGTAAGAACAGAATATTCTGGAGCTGCGCCAGGTTAGCTGTGTCATAGTATCGATATCGATTCTCGGTGACTTCGCTGGGAATCAGAATTCCTTCACGATGGTAATAGTGAAGGGTGCGCACACTGACCCCAGTAAGCATCGCCACCTCTTTAACCGTCATTTTCATTTTCGTCTCCTTGCTTGGTTTCTTTCGGCTAGGTTTTCCCTGACCTGATTCTATCATAAGCTATCACCTAAGGTCAGAGTCAAGGGGGAAAATAAAAAAATATTACGAAACTTAAAAAAAAGATTTAGTAGTACCGACAATTATTACATCATGTTGTACGCATCAAGGCGGACATGGCGATAGCCTGTCCGAGCTTGTGGCGAACAGCAGATTAATAATTGGTCGGTACGGTAGCATTGGTCAACCATGAAAATATTTGTAACCAGCGGGATTGATTTTAGCTGGTTTATTGATCTATTTACAGCTTTATGTCATAATAAGAGATGAGTTTATTGAGATTAAGAAAGTGACAAAAGAAGGAGATTAAAATGGGTAAGACAATAGCTGAAAAAATATTTGATGCACATCGGGTAGATGAGCCGTTTCCAGATACACATGTGTTAAAACTGGACCGGGTTTTCTGTCATGAAATCACCACACCAATTGCCATCACCGATCTGATGGCCCGGGGGATGGATCGGGTTTTTGATCCCACCAAGATCAAGGCCGTCATCGACCATGTAACCCCCGCCAAGGATTCAAAAACCGCGGCACAGGGAAAAATCCTCAGAGACTGGGCCCGACGACATGATATCAAAGACTTTTTTGATATCGGTAAGAACGGCGTCTGTCATGCCATCTTCCCGGAAAAAGGATTTGTCCGACCCGGCTACACCATCATCATGGGCGACTCTCACACCTGTACCCATGGGGCATTTGGTGCTTTTGCTGCCGGAATCGGCACCACCGACCTGGAAGTTGGGATCTTAAAAGGGGTTTGTGCCTTCCATTTTCCTAAAACCATTAAAATTGTTCTCACCGGCGCACTAAAACCGGGAGTTTATGCCAAAGACCTGATCCTCTTTATCATCAAAGAGTTGACGGTCAACGGTGCCACTAATATGGTCATTGAATTTACCGGTCCAGTAGTGGATGCGATGTCGATGGAATCGCGGATGACCCTGTGCAACATGGCCATCGAAGCCGGCGGCACCTGCGGAATCTGCTATCCCGATATGACCACCGTCGATTATCTCTGGGACTTCATCCAGGACGAATTTGCCACTAAAGCCGATGCCCTGGCCGATTATTCTAAATGGGTTTCCGATGCTGATGCCGAATATGAACGGGTGCTGGAATACAACGTTTCGGAACTGCAACCGATGCTTACCGTCGGTTACAAGCCTGATCAGGTTCGCACCGTGGCCGAAATGACCGGTACCAAAGTCGATCAGATCTATATCGGCAGTTGCACCAATGGCCGGATTGAAGATTTGCGCATCGCTGCAGAAGTTCTCAAGGGCAAAAAAATCAGCGATAAGGTCCGCGCCATTGTCAGCCCGGCAACACCAGCCATTTATTCGATGGCATTAAAAGAAGGGATTATCGAAATCTTCCAGGATGCCGGTTTCTGCGTTACTAATCCGACCTGCGGCGCCTGTCTGGGTATGAGCAACGGGGTACTGGCTGAAGGTGAAGTCTGTGCTGCTACCACCAACCGTAATTTTAACGGTCGCATGGGCAAGGGTGGTATGGTTCATCTGATGAGCCCGGCCACGGCAGCAGCGACAGCGATTAGCGGAACGATTGTCAATGCTGATTTATTCAAGGCTTAGAAAGGGGGAACGAGATGAAGACATTTAAAGGAAACGTATTATTTTTAGATCGCAGCGATATTAACACCGATGAGATTATCCCGGCTAAATATTTGACCGAAATTACTAAAGAGGCTTTAAAACCCAATTTATTAGAGGATTTGGTTTTGCCCGGATTTTCCCGGGAAGACACCCAGGATAAGGCGGTCATTGTGACCCGCGAAAACTTCGGTTGCGGTTCGTCCCGAGAACATGCGCCCTGGGCACTGGAAGTCAATGGCATCAATGTCGTGATTGCCGAAAGCTTTGCCCGGATTTTCAGACAAAACATGTACAATTGCGGGATGTTCGCCATTGAACTGCCTAAAGAAACGATTGACGGTTTGTTTGCTAACTATGCCGGCAAAGCGGTGATCATGGCAGTTGATGTAGATGGTAACCAGATTAGTATTGAGGCTGATGGCAAATCCGAAACGATTGACTTTAAGGTTGGCGAATTTGACAAGACGCTAGTCAAAGAGGGCGGCTGGGTTGGTTATGCCGATAAGAATTACTAAAAACAACTGGCGCAAAATTATGTGAATGACCTAAAGACTGCAAAGTTAATCTTTGCAGTCTTTTTTGGCATCAGGAACAGTATTGTCGGGTAAAAAATAGCGACAAGTCGGATCGAAATGATTTTTGATGCTTCCACACAGTGGATTCCGATGCTATAATGAAAATACGATTCAGCGATTATAACAACAACAGGAGGAGGAGGAGCGGAAAAATGCAGGAAAAACAAAAAAGAACGTTCATCAGTCTGATCATCATTTATGCACTGGCTTATCTATTGGTCGTTACGCTGGAGAGTCAGACCCTAGTGATTCTGCTAAAACCGGGAGCGACCCTTTTCGCTTGGCTCGCGCTGCGTTCGTTTATCCCAATGAAGGAAGGCAACAAATCGGTAAAAAGAATTGCTTCCGATGCGTTTCTCGCCTGGTTTATTGCCGATCTTTTCGCGATGGTCGGAGAGCTGATGATTTTATCGGAGGGAATTGATCAGGTCGCTTTTTATAATCTTGAAGCGATGCTCTATGCCGTCAGCCGAATTTTGATTTTAGTGACGATTGCTAGCCTCTATAGTTATGTGACCAAAAAAACCAGCCAATTTCAAGTGATGGCTGATATGCTAACACTGGTCGTCTGTTTGGGAATTACCGTTTGGCTGATTTTTTTTAAACCGGAGCCACAGTTACCATGGGCGCTAATGATTTCTGGGGACCTGGTTACCATTTTTTCTTTTTTTTACATCGTTCTCAGCCTGTTTACTCAGGGACTGCTACTGTTAAACTGGCTTTATTTTAAAGAACGGATCATTACAATCGGGCATAAAATTGCATTGATTGGTTTTGCCACTGTCAGTTTGACCGATCTAATCACAGCCATCTATCCCAGCCTGATTTATCAAAGCGCCATCATTGATCTGGCCTACAAAGCCGGGATTCTTTTGATCGCCATTGGTGGGGTTTATTTTAACCAGAAATCAATCACTCAATCGACAGCCATAAAAGCAAAAAAGCAAACCGTCATCTGGAGAAATGGCTTCTATTTTTTCGCTTATCCGCTGTTTACCTGGCAGATCATCGGTTTTGATATTGACATTCTGATCTATTTTTTGGTGATTGCCTTCTATATGGTCAGTTGTTTATACACCCAGCAGATTGATCGAACCAAAGCCGCGCTGGAAAAGGAAATAGCCAGCAACAGAAAATTAAAAAACCAGTATTATTTTACTACTCGATTACTGGATGCGATGCCCGGTGGTATTTTTTATGTTTCCCGGGACGACCGATTGCTGGGGCTGAATGACAAGTTTTCCCGCCTTTACGGTTCCGACAGCGAAGCCTATCTCAATCGGAATCTTTCAGATTTTCCCAACATGTCCAAAGCCGATTACCGACAATATTGTCAGATGAAGGCGGAGGCCCTGGAAACCCGCAAACCAGTGGTGCGACAGACAGCTTTTTTAAGTGCTGGTGGACAAGAACAGTTTGTCCTCTACAGTCTCAATGTATACTATCTGGCAAATGGCTCAGTGGGTGGATTTCTAGGGGTCTTTACAGATATCTCTGAGATTAAAGAAAAAGAACAGGAGCTGGAAGTTGCACTAAAAAATGCCAATGCCGCGACGGAAGCCAAATCTTTGTTTCTAGCCAATATGAGTCACGAAATCAGAACCCCGATGAATGCGATATTGGGGATGTCGTACCTGGTTATGCAGACAGAACTCGATGCCAAACAGCAAGATTATCTCCAAAATATTCATCATGCTACCACTGCCCTGTTAGGAATCATCAACGATATTCTCGATTTTTCAAAAATTGAATTTGGCAAACTGGCTGTCGAGACGATCGACTTCAATCTGGACAAGGTGGTCGATGACACCTTTTTGTTGTTTGCTGAAAAAGCATCAGAAAAAAAGCTGGCCTTATTTGTCCAGTGCTCACCGGATCTATCCCGATGGTTTCAAGGTGATCCGCTGCGGCTGGGGCAGGTACTCACCAATCTGGTTGGAAATGCGGTAAAATTCACCAGTTCTGGGGAGATCAGGCTGATGATCAGTCAGGTAGAAAGCCGGGAAAACCAGCAACAGCTTAAGTTTTCAGTGCAGGATACTGGTATCGGTATTGCAAAGGACAATCTGGAGCGCCTCTTTGAGCCATTCACCCAAAACGATAATTCAACCACCCGGCACTATGGTGGCACGGGTTTAGGACTTAGCATCAGCCGCAATCTGGTTGAAATGATGGGTGGTAAGCTGACGGCTGAAAGTGAACCGGGAGTCGGCAGTACCTTCAGTTTCACTGTCTGGTTGGGAAAATCAACCAGAGACATTAAAGCAGTGAAAGGGGGATCTGATTCGGATGATCAGCCGCTCGCTAGACTTGTTGGGCTAAAGATTCTTGTGGCCGAGGACAATCCGGTCAACCGCCAGATTGCTGAAGAAATTCTGGAACGGGAAGGCGCCTTGGTGGATTCCGTCGAAAATGGTGAAATAGCCTTGAATCGGATCAGCGATAGCGCATTGGGAGATCACTATGATCTGATCCTGATGGATATTCAGATGCCAGTGATGGATGGCTTTGAGGCAACCCAGAAGATTCGAATTATTAGCCCCAGCATTCCCATTCTAGCGATGACTGCCCGAACAATGGCCAACGAGCGCGATGACTGCCTAAAAATTGGGATGAATGATCACATTTCTAAACCGATTAATCCACAGCAATTGTATCAAACTATTTTGAAATATGTGAAGCCTCAATTAAAAGATAGGGTGTCAGATACCACGATAGCAGTGTTCGAAGAAATAGCAGAATCAGCGGTGATGATCGAAGCAAAATCAGAAGCAAAATCAGAAGCAATCAGCTTTGAAGCAACTAAGATCGAAGAAATCGACTGGGAAATGCTCACGGATCGGATCGGTAACAGTGAAGATCTGATTTTGACCTTGTTGACGGTCTTTGCCGAAATCCATGCCGGCATGGCTACTGATATGGAAGCCGCCCTGAAAAATAAAAATGTTGACCTCTTAAAACAAAAACTGCACACCGCCAAAGGGGTGCTTGGTAATATTGATGCCACCGGGCTTTATCAGCAGGTCAAAAAGATCGAAGCCGAGTTGTTGGCGGTGGGTATGAGCGAGGACTTAGAGCAGGATATAAAAAACTTTAAGAGCGATTTCATTCATTTTATTTCAGCCATTTTAAACTTTATCGATACCCACAAGTAATATCATAAGTGTCTTTGTAAGTAGTTAACAGCTAAATAATTGATGAAAAGGGTTGGATAGCGGCGGCATTTTTAAGGGGTTTTCCTGAGGATGCATGCCCTAGGAAAGCAAAGCGCCCAAAACCTGAAGGACCGCCTCCGGTTCTTCAAAAATCGGGCTGTGGGCGGAGTCTTCAAAAAGATAGAAATATTTTTCCGGAGCCTGGAGTTCTTCCAGATAAATTTCTGATAGGTGATGATTGACGGTGTAATCATAAGCGCCCGATAAAAAGATGACAGGAATCTCAAGCCGGCTGATTAAATCACTGAGATTGGCCTGTCGGAATTCTTTGTTAAGCTGCGAATTCTTAGAAAAAGTCAGACCCTGCCAGATTTGGATCTTTTCCTTGAGTAGATACTCGCGGTGCTTGATTACAGCCAAAAATATCCCAGTAAATACCGAGTACATCGTGTGGGTAGTGCCAATTCCAGCCTCGTGCATCACCCGATCACGGATCCGTTCGTAACCGGCGGTGCCGTAGGGGGCTTTTTTAAGCTGGTCGCTATTTTTTTGATCATCAGCATAGAAATCTAACATCCACGCATAGGCCAGTTCTTCCGACAGTTCCAGATTGACCGACTGAGCCACCCCGATATAGGCATGATATAGTGCCGGTGCCTGGGCGGCTGCCTGAATGGCGATATAGGTGCCAAAGGAATGCGCCATCAGATAAATCTTATCCTGTCGAAAGCGTTGCCGCAGATACTGGGTCACTGAGATGGTATCAGCCACCAGCTGCTCAGTAGTCAGGGTATCTACGGGAGTCGTGGCGCTGTAAGACAAGCCGGCACCGCGCTGATCCCACCAGACCACGGTAAACAGTTCATCAAGTCGGCTAGGATGGCTTGCGTTAAGCCAATATTCTGGCATTCCCGGACCACCATGAACAAACAGCAGCACCGGTTTTTTGATATCCCGGGATTTAATAATCATCCCCATTTCCACCCCGTTGATGGAGACCCATGATTTTTCCGACAAACTGCCCGGTAGCAGCTGACCACTGGCATCGGTATAGGCAATCATTTTGCCAGAAAACAGGACCATCAGTAAAGTTGTGATGATACTGATCAAACCAATAAGGACAACAAAAATTAGCGCCATGCTTGCTTCCTCTTTCGTAAAAAATTTAATGATGATAGCTGGGTTTATAAAAATCGCTTTGCAAGGATACTTTCCATTAAATAGAATGCTTCGATTATATCTAAACAATATGACGGCGTCAAGCGGGAAGGATGTTTTAGCAATCAGGCTATGAATAGCGATACGGGGCAAGCTGTCACACCACTAAATCAGACTTTACCAAAAAATCACTGAGGCTGATTCCGCATCGCTTGTGCAGAATCAGCCTCAGTTTCGTTTTTCCATTGTCATGACCGGGACTCCTCTCTGATTAATTGTTGTGTTTTCGATCAAGGAACATAGGTGCAAAGATAACCGTCAATGTAGATGGCATTATCACCTAGGGGATTACAGTCAATATACAATTGTTCGCCACCGGTATAAATGGTTCCGATGGTGCCGTTTGTTCCGGTTGAAACGGTTGATGAGTAATAATCATAATAGTAGTCACTGCCACCGTCTGTCACCAGAAGCATTCCGCCACTAAACTGATAATAAAGCGTAAAGCCGCTGCTGTCGGTCCACTTCCAGGTGCCGCTGATGTGATCTTCGAATTGTTGCCATTCATTAACTGCCGGTGTCACGGTTACAGCTGGTGTAGTAGTGGTAGTGGTTGGCTGCTGCGTGGTGGCCTGCTGCGTCGTTGTCTGTTGAGGAACGGTAATGGTATAGGTTCCTGTCTTAATGCCGCTTTGATTTCCATTTTTGTCGATTGCAATGCTTTTTACGGTGGCCGAAGCGTTTAACACGATGGGGGCTTCATAACGGCTTGACTGCACAGTTGGATCGCTGCCATCAATGGTAAAATAGACAACGATCTCCTCGCCAGGGGGCTTGTTAATTTCAAGTTTCTGGGACGAGGTGTAGCTGCCTTCGTTTAAGGAATAGGAAGGCAGGTCGATGGTCAGCTGTTTTTGGCCTGTCACTCCCTGGTTTGTGTTTGGTGGATTACCGCTTCTCCTGCCGCTAAGACTAAACCATAAAAATGTACTGCCGCCAATCATAACAATGACACCCAAAACAATAGCCAGGACAATGATCACCGTTTTTTGGGATCCTGCTGAGGTTGTTTTTGGGGACGAAAGAATTTGGGCCGATACCATTTGAGTTGGCTGAACCGGTTCTTGAGGAACTTGTGCTTCATAATCCGATGATTCGGTATTAAAACCACAATTCCCACAGAAGGGTTCACCTGGTTCCAGCTTTGCTCCGCACTTTGGACAAAATTCTGAATCTTTCATGAATTTCACCTCCCTTCCACAGTGTGAAAGCTTTTGCGGTCATCTTATATTGACTTAATACCCGGTCGGTTTTAAATATATCAGTATCCTATTCAGTAATTTAAAAAATTGGCAGGCAGAAATATCGCGGGAATGTTTTTCTGTTAAAAAAACATAAAAATCAGTATCATCGATGGAAAAATCTTATTAAAGCATATTGCAGACAAGCTGATTCAAACCGCTGAATAGGAGCATCAGACCCTGAACTTATTAGCACGACGATTAAACAAACTGGCTAAATCAATTTGGAGGGGGTGATTTATGGCATTAGTATTGATCATATCAAAGATTTCGTGAATGGCTGATTTTTGGTGTGAACTGCGATTGTCTCTAGCTGATGAACGGGTTAAACTATTATATAGAAGCGCATTTCTAAAAGCGCAATAACCATTTCAATTAGCGAGGAGTAAAACGATGGGATTATTTGACAAGTTTAAGCAAGGTTCTAAAGATATGATTAAAAGCTATGACAAGGTCAAGCTCAATCAAAAACTGAGTTACGAAGAACTGCATGAGATTATGAGCGCAGGAACCTATCCCTGCGGTCAACCGCAGCTGACCGGAAAAGGAATCATGCACTGCATTCAGTTTCCACCGGTCGATAAGTATGTTATCCAGGTGGCTTTAAGCGGAACCACCGTGACGATCACAAAAATTTACAACGGTGTCGGCGGGATCCTTAAAGAAACCGTCGGGGATGCCGTGACCGGTGGCTGGTATGACGTCCTCAATGGCGAAAATATTGACCTCAATCAGATGACCCGGGTCATCGGGGAAGAGCTGACCAGACTGTGCGGTGAAAAAGGATTGCTTAAAACAGCTTAGGCCGATGCCAACTTGCAAGAATTCGCAGGTCAGTAGGACGGATCTTTAGTCGGTTGAGTGTTATGAAGATTGAAAATATGAACACAGTCAAAAAGCCCCCTGATGTCTAACAACGACAGCAGGGGGCTTTTTTCAGGGATGAAACCGGATAATCTGAGAGGGGCATTTGGCCACGGCGTCCTTAATGGCCAGGTTATCCCCAGGCGGTAGGGTTTGGTTGATGACTGACGCTTTTTTGGCGATCATCTTAAAATAACTGGGGGCGATTTTGGCGCACAGTCCGCAGCCCACACAATAGTCCGAATTCAGAGCAAGGGGGCCATCCACTGCAGTGGCTGTTTCATCATCGGTAGGTAGATCCTCCGGTTTGACAAACCGGGAGGTGATATAGCCCATCAGGAAAATCGCCAGGGTAGTCAGAAGCCAGCGGACGACCATAAATTCTGGACCGATAAATTTGCTTTCGGTGATAAGCATGGGTATTTTGATCACTGCCCAAGTGGACAGGATGATGACAATGTTAGCAATGCTGGCGCCCTTGCTCAGCAGCATTTTACAGGCCGGAAAAGCGGCGTAAATGGGACCAGCTGAAAAACTTCCCAGTAAAAAAGCAAACAGTGAACCCTTAATCCCCGAGTTCTTACCAAAGGCATTTTCGATGGTTTCTTTTGGCACCCAGGCTGAAATCAGCGAGGTCAACAGCATAATTATCGGCATAATTATCAGCATTTCCTTGACATAATACCAGGTGTTGCCAAGCGATGGCAGAAATTTGTCCGGCGCAAAAATTCCAACGGCCACATAAGCCAGAATCACGATCATCAGAAAGCGGTTGTTTTTAAGTTGGCTTTTTAAAAATGTCATAGGATCACCCCCATCGCCAACGCAATCACCAGGGCAAAAGCAAAGCTCAGAGAGTTGCGGATCAGCGTGAATTTCAGTCCGAATTCTCTTTTTTCAAGCGGAAAGGTGACTACCCCTACCATCGTCAGTGTGGTCAGAAAAGCGACAATCGGAACGATGCTGGCACCGGCGTCCACCAGTGAAGCCACCAGCGGAAAGGCCACAAAGGCGGGGATCAGGGTAATGCTTCCAAGTAAGGCAAAAAGGACTGTAGAAAAAACCTCGTTAGCATCGCCGATGATAGCTTTGATGGTATCCGGTGGCACAAAGGTGAGGATCAAACCAATTAACAGCAAGATACCGAGGATGTCCCCAGCGATCCCTTTCATCATGCCTCCAGACATTTTAATGGCTTTAAGGGTTTTGCCCTTGTCTTTTTTTAGCGAAAAACCCAGCCATACTAGGGTAATCACCCAGAAAATCAGTGTAAAAACATCCATGTTTCAACCTCCAAGTTGATAATGAGAATTTCAGCTTCAAAACTCTAATTTTCTATAGTATACTGTAGATCAGTAAAATAAAAAGTTACCACAGTCACACAACCGGAGGTTATTTTATGAGTCATCAGGAATTCATGAAAGTTTTATTCAGCCACAGCCTTTTTTCAGATTTTTCAGAAGAAGCCCTGAATCAGGTTTTCAGAGCCCATTACTATGAGAAACGGCAGTATGAAAAGGATCAGGTGATCCATTTTCAGAATGAGTGCTGCCAGACCATGGACCTGATTCTCCGCGGCCGGGTGGCAGTGCAGAATCTCGACAGTGAGGGGAATGTTCTGACCATTAGCATCTTTCAAGACGGGGATGTGCTGGGCGCCAATCTGATTTTTTCCAGCCGCAACAATTATCCAATGACCGTGCTGGCTCAGTCGCCGGTTGTGATTCTCCATCTTGGGCAGGAACTGATTCTGGAGCTATGCCAGTTAAACCGCACCTTTATGATCGGGTTAATGAAAGCTATCTCTGACAAGACTTTGATTCTCACCGACACGATTAGTGCCATCTCGATGAAGACAATCCGCCAGTGTATCATTGATTTTTTACGGTATGAGTCTCAAATTCAGAAAAGTCAGGTGATCCAACTGCCGTCATCAAAAAAAGAGTTGGCCCAGCGTTTTGGTATTCAGCGCTCATCCCTGAGCCGAGAGCTCAATAAAATGCGGCAGGATCGAATGATCGACTTCGATACAAAAACGATTACGATCAAAAATCTAAACGACTCGAACAGGTAGATAAGCGACCCGCTTATCTTCTGAAACTACAAGGAGAATAAATGGTGATCAGATTGCCAGTAGCAAGATCCTACACTAACCCAAAAAAGAACTAGAACCGATTCCGCCATTTAACCTGCGAAACCGGCCTAGTTCACAATCTCAGTAGTCATCCGTTTGGACTCCTTCTTTTGATTTTATCAAAAATCTTCTTTTTCACTTTTCAGTTTAAACATTACACACTTATTATGGAATATCCTTTGGTTAAAAAGATTTCTCTTTTTAATGTGGGAAGATCTGTTTTTTAAGCAGATTATTTTTCCGGCCTTCGTATCAACTTATTTCATCAGGGTCAAATTTTCACCTTCAACCTCGGGTCGGTATATTGATTGTATTGCCAGTGTGGTAATTGTTGTTAAGCGATTGACACAATGCTTCTGAT
Organism: uncultured Acetobacterium sp.; assembly: GCF_927416815.1. NCBI lineage: Bacteria > Bacillati > Bacillota > Clostridia > Eubacteriales > Eubacteriaceae > Acetobacterium > uncultured Acetobacterium sp. The sequence goes on from NZ_CAKMJU010000007.1 coordinate 30,342, forward strand.
CACTCTTTCCTGAAAATGATTGAGTTAATTTTTGATATGAACTTATTATATCACGTTTATTTTGAAAGTAAATAGACAAAATGTAAACGTTTGTATAAAAATTGTATACGATTACAGACATTAAGGATTATTACCGAATTTAAGAAGTAAGATCGTCAGCGCTGCGACGACCGGGTAAAATGAATCGCTTGTCCGTTCCAAAAGGGTTCGTTCCGAGCAGCTTTTAGAATCACTGCTAATGTCTAAAGAAAATACTTAAATCAAATTAACAAATATTTTAATGAAGTGATTGTTTAACTCATTTTTTAAGGGGTATTAACTTATTAAATCAATTCAATATTGAAGAAAAACAAAAATACGAGGAGGATTATGATGATAAAAATTGCGATTATTTTAGGTAGCACCAGACCAGGACGAAATGGCGAAGCGGTGGCACAATGGGTTGACAAATTGGCTCAAAAACGATCTGACGCTAGCTTTGAGTTGGTAGATGTTGCAGATTACAACTTACCTCTCTTAGATGAGCCAAGTCCGGCCATGATGCAACAGTATACCAAAGAGCATACCAAAGTCTGGTCAAACAAGATCAATGCATTTGATGGATTTGTTTTTGTAACCGCGGAGTATAATCACAGTATTCCCGGGGCATTAAAAAATGCCATTGACTATCTGAATGTAGAATGGAAAAATAAAGCTGTCGGATTTGTGGCCTACGGCAGTGCTGGCGGAGCCAGAGCTGTTGAAGCGCTACGCCTGATTGCCGCTGAACTTCATATGGCCGATGTCCGTGCCCAGGTAATGCTTAACCTGTTTACCGATTTTGAAAACATGAGTGTCTTCACCCCCGATCCGCGCCACGAAGAAACACTCAATGATGTCTTTGATCAGGTTATTGCCTGGAGTGGTGCGTTAAAGTCATTACGGGTTTAGTCGCTGACGGTTTAATAGTCAAATCACCGGATCCAGGATATTGTGGGCATGGCATCGGTGATTACAATCGCCAGCACCATGTCAATGACACTGGAGATCAGACGTGGGTGACTGGTTGAATTCACCACTGGTTTAGAAAAAAATAAACAGCCATAGAATCGTCAAAAATAGGGTGTCGCTCAGAACAAAGCTGAGGCACTCTTTTTTGTATTGTCTTTTCCGCTTAAAATCATCATCACAAATAACAGACCGGTGGGATTGAAGCTAAACCAACGGCAAACAGACAATAAGTAATATATCAGTTGAGTAAAATAATAGTTTGATCAGTATCCTGTGAAAATGGCCTAGATCGCAACTCAGTTGTCATCCACTTAAAAGCCTTCTTTTATAAGAACCTTATTAGTAAACCGGCTGAAAATTGTTTTCAATCACCAGGTTCTGTTATATAATAACTTGCAAATTAGAAAAATGACATGTAGGGATAGTCGGCTGATTAAAACCGAAGATTTCTCAGATCATTCAGGAAGGCGCAAGATATGAAAAAAAGCAGTGCTCGAGTAAAAAGTAAGTATTGCAAATTAATCTTAGGAATGATCATCCTTGTTTTTTTCATGGTGTTGGTCAAGGTCGCTAGTCTTTCACTGGATGCGCCTGGGGAAATCCTAACAAGCCCGGTTCCCCGTCGCGAAACTGCCAATCCCAGTCAGAAAAACGAGCTAAGCGATATCAAGGTGGAATTGACACCGGAGGAACAGGCCTACCTAGATGCTCTGGGGCCGGTGAAAATCTGTATCGATCCCGACTGGGAGCCCTATGAGCGGATCAATGAACAGGGTGTGGCTGAAGGGATTGCTGTTGATCTGGTTGCGCTCATCGCCAGCCGGACCGGCGTTGAGCTGGATCTGGTTGCCACATCGGACTGGGAAGAAAGTCTGAAGAATTCGCGCATGGGTAAGTGTCAGCTGCTGGGACTTTTATTGCAAACCCCCTATCGCGATCAGTGGCTGGTTTTTACTGAGCCCTATTTTTCTGACCCCAGTGTTCTGATCACCCGGGCGGAACATAATTACATTTCTGATTTGGCATCCCTTTCGGGAGAAACGCTGGTATTGCCGAAAGGAACTGGTACCGAAGAAGCGATCCGCAGGGATTACCCCAATCTGAAAATTATGATAGTAGAATCTGAGGCGGTCGCCTTTGAAATGGTCGAGACCAGGCAGGCTGATCTAACCATCCGCTCATTGACCATGGCAGCCTATACCATTAAGAGTCAGGGCTTTTTTAATCTCAAGATTGCCGGGCAGGTGCCCGATTATACCTACGCTTTTCGGATGGGAGTTGTCGATGAAGAGCCGATGCTCAGGGATATTTTAAACAAAGGCATCGCTACCTTGTCACCCCAAGAAATTCAGAAGATTTCCAATGAGTACATTGCTGTAGAAATGCAATCAGCGATTGTTCATGATCTGCTTTGGCGGGTGGTCCTGATTTTCGCTGTCGTGGCCATTGTCGGCCTGTTATGGATTCGGCAATTGCAAAGGTTTAACAAGATCCTGACCCAAAAAACCGTAGAATTGGAGCAGGTGACAGAAGAACTCAACGCTGATATCATTGCCCGGGAAAAAGCGGAAGCAGAAATCCGAACTTAATTGTATCATGATCAGCTCACGGGGTTATACAACCGTACCTTTTTGAATCAGATGGTTTTAATGCCAGAAGAAACCCATCCCGTCACAGTGTTTATGTTTGATCTTGACGGACTGAAAGAAGTCAATGACACTCATGGTCATCTCCAGGGGGATATGCTGATTAAAAATGCTGCCAAACTTTTTGTCCGGTGCTTTATCGAAAACGCCAGCATCATCCGGATTGGCGGCGATGAGTTTCTGGCCGTGGTGACGAATTGTAATGAGCAGCGGGCGGATGACCTTAGGGACTGCATCCGGCAGGCCGTGACTGCCTATAATCTTCAGATTCAGGATGAAAGCCTGGAGATCAGCCTGTCAATGGGCTATGCCATCAGCGGAAATCCAGCAACAACAATGGCAGAGTTTATGCAGAAATCCGACGAACAGATGTATGCCGACAAATTGCGGCATAAAAAAGGTATTTATGATACCGCAGAGAATGGCATCTGGATTGGATGACTTAGGTATCCAAAAATGCTTCAACCACGGCATTAAAAACAACGGGGTTATCGACATTGGCATTATGGCCGGCTGCGGGGATGATTTTCAGGGGATAGCCGGTTTTGGCGGCCCAGGCCCGGTTGTATTGCGGAACCTTGCCGGTTTTGTCATATTCGCCTAGCGTCAGCAGCACCGGGAACGCAAAGGCGGTATCGCGGTTTTCGCGGAGAAAGCTGGCATAGGCGATTCCCATGATCCGGCAGAGCTCTGTCTTGCTATAGGGTGCCAGCATTGTGATCATCTTATCAAAGCCCCGTTTGGTGTGCGTAGCCCCTTTGGCAATGGCGGTCACCAGTTTGTCATGGGGATAGCAACGGGACATCCACTCCACCTGCCGCACCCAGAACCGATCCGACCATGAATAATAACAAAGGCCAAAAGGCGAGGTGTCCACCCCGACAAAGGCCAGCACCTTTTCCGGGAAATCGATGCCATACTGCTGACAGGCATAGCCCCCCAGCGACTGGCCGATCAGTACCGTCGCCGCGATGTTTTCCTGAGTGAGGATGGCGTCCAGATCGGCAGCGGCATGGTGAAACGAAAAATCGCTATAGGGACGGGAAGCCCCATGGAGCGGCAGATCCCAGCTGATGACGGTGTAATGCTTTCTAAAATAAGCAACCTGTTGATCAAACATCAGGTGGTTGGCAGTAAGCCCATGGGTAAAGACCAGACAAATTGCCTGCGGATCCCGATGGCGGGCGATCCAGTAATGAACCGTGCCCCGGGGAGAGGTGATTGTTTTTTCCAGCACGACGACGACCTTCTTTCGCAGATTTTCCCATTCATGGTGGAATGGGTCTTTTTTTAAGTTTAGCGATAAAAAAAGGGTTCGTCAATGGAAGAATTGTAAAGTATGACGAAAAGAATGTATCACAGCGATCGGATTGACTGTGACAGAAGATGGTGCGCCGATGTCAAATTATCGGACGATTTGCGCATCAGACAAAAAAGCCGCTGCAACCTTATTAAAATAGGTTGTCGCGGCTGTTTTTAATAGCGGATCCAATCAATCAGCAGTTGCTGGGTTTGAGGCGCAGGTTTTTTAGCGAGCCAGTTGGGAAACCAGGCATTGACCATCAGATACATTGGGTTGTGGGGAATCCCCCCGTTAAAGCGGGTCAGGTGGATATCATCGACATAAAAATCGATGAAATCAGGCTGATAGTCAATCCGGTAGTGATGAAAATCAGCAGTTGGGTCAAAATTCAGATCTTTAGTCACCGTTTGGGTCAGCCCGCCGTTGGCATAGCTGGTAAACATGATTTTGCCATCCGGCTGATTATAGATTTCGATGTCGATTTCCTGAAAATAATCCGGTGGTGCATAGAGGAAAAAACCGGTGATACTCGATGGAGCATTGGGCAGCTTCATGGAAATTTCATAGTTGCCATAGCTTTTTAGATCGACAGTGGAAATCTCACCACTATCCATTGTCCCCGCCGGAATGGTGATTGCTAACTGGCCATCGGAAACCGTTACGTTTTTAGGCCTGAACTGGGTCTGACCGAGGCGGTGGCTGGAAGCTTTATATACTGCGGGATCGAGACTGCCCGAAAATTTGGCTACAATCCGGATTTGGATGGCTTCTAGTCGTTTGGATTCGCCCGCGGTTCCGGCGATGGCTCCGTCCTTTTTCCAGCCCTGGGACCAGCCGTAATCTTGAATATGAACCCGGTACTCAACGGCATAATCAGTTGCCGGCTGCCCGGTGGCGTCAGTGAGTTGGAGCTGAATCGCTTCCAGCCGCTGGCTTTTGCTCTGGGAACCGGCATCGTCGCCATCTTTTTTCCAACTTAAGAGGTCGTCGGTGTCAGCTTGCCAGCCTTCGTTTTCAATGTGGACATTGTAGCGGATGCTGTAATTCTGGGCTGTTGCCTGACTGCCAGTCAATTGCACCGTCAGCCCTTCAATCCGTTTGCCTTCACCGGTGGTGCCCAGCAGGCCGCCATCCGTGACGACGCCGTTATCCGCTGGGATGTCCCCATAGTCCTGAACGTGGCCGCGATAAGCTAACCCCAGGGGAGTGGCCGCCTGGGCGTGAATGGAAAAGGGCAACAATAGCAAAAATAGCAGTGGACTGAGCAGTCCGACAACTGGCATTATTTTCATGGGACACCTCCTCGCCATCGTGTTGCGGCGATAATCATTCTTTCTTGGGATTTTATCAAATGATTCTTAATTTAAGGATTATCGTTGCAGTTTTGATACAGTCCGCCGAGATTGTCCAGTTATCGGCGGATAACCGGGTAAAGCGTTGACCGGTGCTAATAAAAGTGAAAATGGAGAAAAAGCGTGGCGGATAAAGTGCAATTTGCAATAGCCATTTTTGGCGAAAAGGCGTATAATTATAAGCAAATGTAAAAATCAAAATTTGCCACGGCAAATATAATCGATACAGGAAATCAGGAGAAAAAATGATCACAGGCGAAGTAAAAAACAAAGTTGATAAAATATGGGCCGATATCTGGGTGGGGGGATCAGCAACCCCTTACTGTCATCGAACAGCTGACCTATTTGATGTTTATCCGCTCACTGGATGAAAAAGAACTGGAAAACGAGAGTTTTGAAAATCTCACTGGCGAAACCATGCTCAAAATCTTCCCACCCACCGAGGCTGGCCAAAACCTGCGTTGGAGCCGTTTCAAAGAAAAAGACCCCCGGGCCATCTACGAGATCATCAGTCAGCAAGTCTTTCCCTTTATCAAAAAGATGAACGGGTCAGCCCAGACCGCCTTTTCCCGCTATATGGACGACGCCATGTTCCTGATGCCCACCCCCCAGGTGCTCCAGAAAGTTATCCCCGGCCTGGACGAACTCTAGGAGCAGGATCTCAGCGGCCGGGATATGCAGGGCGATCTCTACGAGTATATGCTGGGCAAGCTGGCCACCGCCGGCCAGAACGGCCAGTTCCGCACCCCCAAACAGATCCGTGATCTGATGGTGCGGCTGGTGGCGCCAACCCCGGACGACAAAATATGTGATTAAAAGTTGCCAAACATCAGTAGCCAGTGGGGTGCTGGGTACTAACGGTGTTTGATTTAGCTTAACTCAAGGAATTGAGCCAGAAACAGTTTGGAACGGAGTTGGCCAGGAGATTTAAAACGATCAAGCGTCCCACAAAATACAGGACATAGCGAAACATCGATCAGGAGATTTCCTTAAGTAAGTCAGCTTTGTTTGACATTTTGTGATATTTATCACAAAAAGCGAAGGGGTTGTCCTCATTTGCGAAGGGGTTGCGAAGCTATTTCGAAAGGATCAAACGGCGTTAATAAGCCATTCGAAGGGATCGAAGGCATTTTTTGTCTTTTGGCGAAAATCAGTGATTAGATTAATCTAATCACTATATTACAAAAAAACAGCCCCTGATCCTTTCGATCCTTTCGGAATTGGTTCACTGGTCTCAAACCAGCGGTTGCTGATAATAAATACCACCGTGTCTGGGCGGTTATTGACCGCCCGCACCGTCGATCTCAAGAATAATTTTAAACTAAAATAATTACCGTGATTTGTTTAATCAGTGGATAATAGTTTCAAATATGCTATGTTGGTGTTATAATCATAGCATATTTGAAAACAGGTGAAGAAATGAACTATCAAAAAAAACTAGAGTCGTTGATCATCGAAAAAGATGGGCTGATTCTGACAAAAGATGTGGAAAGTGAAAACATCCCCCGTACCTATTTATACAGAGCGGTCAAAGCGGGGCGGCTGAAAGCCCTCAGTCGCGGTGTTTATCTCAGTGAAGATGCCTGGGAGGATGTTTATTACTGGAAACAGGCCATTAATCAGAAAATGATCTATTCCCATGAAACGGCACTCTATTTTCTCGATCTGACAGACCGGGATCCGCTGGTGATTACCGTGACCGTGCCCTTTGGTTATAATGCCAGCCGGTTAAGAAAAGATAATTTCCAGGTCTTCAGTGTCAAGAAAGAATGGTATGACTTGGGAATTATCCTGGTTAAAACCAATTTTGGCCGCGACATTCGCTGCTATAATCAGGAACGAACCATTTGTGATCTGCTCAGTTCCCGTTACCAGTCGGATCTGAGCCAGGTTACCGCAGCGGTCAAACGTTATTTCCGGCAAAGAGATCGAAACGTTCCCTTGCTTTTGGACTATGCCAAAATCTTTGGTGTCGAAAAACGGATTAAAGCCTATATGGAGGTATTGATGTGAAAACAGCCACTCAGATAAAAGACAAGATTAAAAATCTGGCCAAAGAAAAGCGGATTGATCCGTTGATTTTATCAAAAAATTATATGATGGAGCGTTTTCTGGAGCGGATTGCTTTATCCCGTTTTCGAGACCATTTTATCCTCAAAGGCGGTTTCTTAATTGCTTCGGTGGTGGGAATTGATAGCCGTTCAACCGTAGACATCGATACGACCCTGAAAAATTACCCCTTAAATTCAGAAGTGCTGGAAGAAATCATTCCCGAAATCCTGGCCATCGATTGTGACGATCATATTAGCATGACCCTGCAAAAGCTTGAAATCATCCACGAAGAGGGCGATTATACGGGAATACGGGTTTATATCGAAACAACAATAGACCGGATGCGTATTCCCATCAAGGTAGATATTACAACTGGCGATCAGATCACGCCCAAAGAAATAATGTATGCCTATCCCTTAATGTTTGAGGCACGATCCATCTCAATCTGGCTTATAATCTGGAAACAGTCTTGGCAGAAAAGTATCATGGCATTTTATCCTTTGGTACCTACAACACCCGGATGCGTGACTACTACGATATTCATATTCTAATGCATGCAACAATGCATCCCATTGAACCGGGCATTCTTGCTAACGCAATTTATCAGACCGCTAAACAGCGACATGGTGAACACTTACTAACCCGTCAAAAGGTGACGGTAAAAGAGATTTTTGAGAGTACAGAGATGAAAGCGTTGTGGCAGGCTTACCAAACGAAAAATCCCTATGCCAATGAATTTGCCTGGGAAGACGTGTGCCAATCAGTGGAAAAAGTGATGCTGATTGCGGCTCAAAAATAAAATTAAAAACCACGAAAAGTTTTCTACGGTACATATCTCAACTAATACGTCAAAAAAGCAACGGGAGAGTTATACCGACCCACTTAAACAACCAGCCTAGCCATTACAACGAAAAGAGGATAAGCAATGCATTTAAAAGACGTTTTCAACCAATACAGTCAGGATTATGATGCCAACCGCCGGCATTTCATCCCCTGCTATGATACCTTTTACCAGGCGGCCATTTCAGTTCTGCAATTTGATACCGAGTCGCCTAAGATTCTCGATCTCGGTGCCGGCACCGGGCTGTTATCGGCCTTTGTGCTGGCAGCCTACCCCCAGGCGCAGATTACCCTAATTGATCAGGCCGAAAATATGCTCGATCTGGCCCGGGAACGCTTTGCCGGTTTGGAGCAGATTGACTATATCGCCGCTGACTATACGACCCATCAGTTTTCTGAAAAATATGACGCCATTGTATCGGCATTGTCGATCCACCACCTGCCGAATGAAAAGAAGCGTGGGCTTTACAAAAGCTGTTTTGCAAACCTCAAACCGCAGGGAATCTTTGTCAATGCTGATCAGGTGTTAAGTCCTGATCCGGAAATCGAAACCCAGTTTATCAGTATCTGGCATGATTTTGTCAAAACGAGACAAATCCCGGATGATGAACTGCAGTCTTACTATCATCGCACTTCCTTTGATCAAACCGCCCCCCTTAACATGCAGATGGCCTGGCTCCTTGCTGAAGGATTTTCCAAAGTGGATTGTATTTTCAAATATTTAAACTTTGCGGTTTTTTTTGGGGTAAAACAAGGCGTGCAAATCTAATCGCCCGGGTTAAACTAGACCAGTGCTGATGATTCGGTTAAAAAAATTCCAAGCCATTAAAAGTTAAAAATGTGAGGTGATTATCGTGAACCTATCTGAAATACTCTTATACCAGACGGACGACGGCCAGACAAAGATTGAAGTTACTATGGATGGTGATACTGTCTGGTTAAGCCAGGCGCAGATGGCAGATCTTTTTCAGACAACGAAGCAAAATATCAGTTTACACGTCAACAACTGTTTTAAAGAAGGTGAGCTTGAACGATCATCAACTGTCAAGGATTACTTGACAGTTCAAAATGAAGGAATACGAGAAGTAAAACGAAAAACGATGCATTACAACCTTGACATCATCATCTCCGTCGGCTACCGGGTTAAATCTCACCGGGGCACCCAGTTTCGCATCTGGGCGACTCAACGGCTGAAGGAATACATTATTAAAGGATTTGCCATGAATGATGACCTGCTCAAGCAGGCTGGCGGCGGGAATTATTTCAAAGAACTGCTGGAACGAATCCGGGACATCCGCTCCAGTGAGAAAGTTTTTTACCGTCAAATTTTGGATATTTATGCCACCAGTATTGACTATGAACCCAACTCCGAAATCACAAGAGATTTTTTTAAAACGATCCAGAATAAAATGCATTTTGCTGCCCATGGTAATACCGCTGCTGAGATTGTTTATATACGCTCAAACGCAGAAAAAGAATTTATGGGAATGACCGCTTTTGAAGGCGGACAGCCCAGAAAGGCCGATGTCAGAATCGCTAAGAACTATCTCAATGAAGACGAAATCAACATCTTAAACCGATTGGTCTCAGCCTATCTGGAATTTGCCGAACTCCAGGCAATTCGACAAAAACCCATGTATATGAAAGACTGGATTGCCAAACTGGATGATTTCATTAAAATGAGTGGTAGTGAATTACTGAGCAATGCCGGGAAAATAAGTCATGATCAGGCCAAGTTTAAAGCCGAACTGGAGTATGAAAAGTATCGGGATAGAACAAAAACCGAGCTGTCCCAGGTGGAGAAGGATTTCATTGAAAGCCTGAAAGATACCCAACAGAAGATTGAAGGAAAGAAGCCGGTAAAATAGTTCTTAAGTGCTAATTCGCATAGATCAATCAGAAGAAAACTACTGTCAAAACGAGGTAACCTTATGCCATCAAATTTTGAATACCTGATCACTCGTAAAGAATATGCCCTGTTCGCCAATGCCTGCACCGAGGCTGAGCGGGTGTTTGCGTCCTCGCCGGTGATGTCGGCGGTGGGTTGTCGCAAGGCTTTGGAGCTGGCGGCGACCGGATCGGCAAGACCATTGTTTTTGCTTAGAATAAACAACACGCCGAGTTTATGCTCAAACGGTTCAACCACCTGTATCCCCATCTTAAAGGTGGCTTTGCCAAACGGATCACCTGTGAGGACAGCTACGCCCAGACGATCATCGACGATTTCAATATCGCCGAAAAAGAACCCTACATCGCCGTGTCGGTGGACATGATGGATACCGGTATCGATGTCCCGGAATGCGTCAATCTGGTGATGTTTAAAAAGGTCCGATCGAAAACCAAGTTCTGGCAGATGATCGGCCGGGGCACCAGACCCTGAACCAGTCCCAGATCGTCTTCGTCCGCAAGGTCATCGATTACGTGGTCCAGAACGGCTACATCGAAAACGTCACCGAACTGATGAAACCGCCCTTTGACAAACCCCAGAGCTTTGGCAAGCTGTTTGATCTGACCAAACAGCAGCGGCTGGTGGAAATTGTCAAGGCGGTTAAAGAGAATGCGGTGCGGATTGGGTGAGCGGGGTAAAAAGCAAATAAAATAATTTAGCTAATCAGAGTTTTATAAAGAAAGTGGTAAGGCCATGGAAAAAAGGAGGCATCAATGTCAAAACGCGGAAGAAATATAAATTTATATCTGATGGACGGAGAGCCAGGCGGCCGGATGAAATGCACCTTGGCAAACTGGACAGGGGTGGCCTACAAGATACCGCGCACTGAGTTGGATCAATGCAAAGAGCGGGATGATCTCAAACAAAGCGGCATTTATTTTTTATTTGGCATTTCAGATCAAACCGGTGAAAATGTTGTTTATGTTGGGCAAGCAGGGGCAAGAAAAAACGGTGAAGGTATTCTCTTCAGACTACAGGAACACAAGCGCAACGCCGAAAAGGACTATTGGACAGAGGCTGTTGTCTTTACAACTTCAAATAATTCCTTTGACCCCACCGAGATAAGTTACCTTGAAAACCGTTTCTGTAGCTTGGCAAAAGAAGCAAAGCGGTATCAGGTCAAGAATGGGAATGAACCGACATCCGGCAATGTTACTGAGGAAAAAGAAAGTGAACTTGAGGAATTCATCGATAATGCTAAAATCGTTGTCGGGACATTGGGTCATAAGTTATTCGAGCCACTTGTTCCAATAACCATATTATCAGCAAATGTAGCCGTGGACGCTGAGGATGAGCAGATCCTCTATCTTAAAAGAACGAAAGAGAATGCTAAAGGGCGTCGAACAAATGAAGGGTTTGTTGTTTTTAAAGGCGGTATCGTTTCAGAAAATCCGACTGCGAGTTGTCCAGATGGGATCAAGCAATTGCGCGAACAATATGCTGAAAAAATTGACAGCAATAATGTGTTGGCAGAAGATATTCTGTTTAAAAGCCCTTCAGCTGCCGCAGCCTTTGTAACCTATGCCAGTGCCAACGGCTTAACGATGTGGGTGAATGATAATGGAAAATCATTAAAGGATATAGAAAGCAGCATCTGACGAAATTAGGCACACTTATATTTCTTACAGAAAACGAGGTAAAACATGTTCAGGAAAATGCGAAGAAGCAAACAACGAATGTCACAGGAAGATACCATCGCCGTCATGAACCGCTCTACCAATGGGGTTCTTGCCTGTTTTGGTGATGATGGCTATCCTTATGCCGTGCCCCTCAGCTATGTTTATTTTAACGATAAAGTCTATTTTCACTCTGCCAAAGAGGGACATAAAATCGATGCTATTTTTGAAAATCCAAAAGTGTCTTTTGCGGTTATCGATGAGGATACGATTGTCAGTGCCGAGTACACCAGCTATTTTCGTAGTGTCATCGTTTTTGGACAGGCGAGAATGGTGGAAGGAGATGAATGGCAAAGTGCTTTTAAAGCCTTAGTAGAAAAGTATTCTGGAGAACAATCAGAAACAGACAAACAAAAGGCAATAGCCGAATGTACCCGAACCTATCTGATTGCTATTGACGTCGAACACATCACTGGTAAAGAAGCGATTGAATATGTCAGAGCGAAAGTACAGTGAAGATAAGACAAGATATAATCATTGAAACAACTATCATTTGAAGAAGGAGAATTGAAAATGTCATTATTTACGCAAAGAATTGAAGATCTGATTGTCGATAGCGGTGAAACGATACAATCGCTGGCGGAGATCGGCAAGATCAACCGCTCGACCCTGCAGCGGGTAAAAACCGGCGAGCGGTTGCCATCCAAAAGCTTTTTTGGCGGTCTGTGTAAGGCGTTGAGGCTGTCGGCGGCAGAAGAAGATGAACTAAAAAACCTGCTGGAAATGGAAACCATTGGCCAACGAAACTATTATAACCGCAAGGCCATCATCGACCTGATCGAAACGATTGCGGAACTTACTGAACACACCATCCCTTTTTCTAAAAAAATCGGTTTGAAAAATGGTACAGCCATAAAAAGTAGGCCAACTGATGGGATGGAAATTGTCAGTGGCAAAAGCAATGTGCTGCGAATGGTCGAAAACGCCATTGATTGCGAATTTTTTTCCAGTGCAACACCACAAATCCGCCAGGTCATTCCTTATGACTGGGATACAGTCTATGATTATATTTTTCAGCAAATGATGGGCTCCAAAAAAAATCTGGTTTTACAGGATATTGTCAGCTTTCCCCAAAATTGCAGCGAGTCTGAAGCTGACCAAAGTCTGCTGGCCTTTAAAAAGCTGGCATCACTGTCGCTGCTGGACAATGTCGATTATCAATCCCGTTTTTATTACCGCTTATCGGACGGGCACCCGGTCGATAGCGGGGTATTTCCATATTATCTGTTAACTACCGATCGTTTGATCACGCTTTCAAAGGATCTCGCCACTGCGGTGGTGTATTGGGATGCAGGCCTTTATCAGTTATATGCTGGTTATTTTTCAGAGCTCTTAGACAATAGCTCCCCGTTTATTCAGGAAAGCCGGGATCTCTTTGAGATCTACGCCCTGGAAGATGCGCTCCCTACAAAACTTGTGATGCAGCCCATACCTTGTTTTTCCCGTTATTATACCAATGAGATGATCGAAAAACAGCTAAACCGGGATTTTCCTTATGCTGATGCCCTGCTTGCGGCAGTGATGCCATTTTATGATAAATTCCGGGCGGATAACAAGTGGATGGTGGATGTATTTTCTTTGAAATATTTGCGGCAATTCATGGAGGATGGCTATATCTATCTGCCGCAAGAGATGGTTCATCCTTTTGCTGCTGCAGAACGGCTGCAACTGATTAAACAATTGCATATTGACTTGGTTGCCAGTGAACGAAAGTGCTTTGCCATCAATGAGGATCGGCTGTTCATGAATTCGGCAGTGGAGTTCTCTAAAGAAGACCCAACCCTCCGGCTGATTCTTCACTATCAGCGCGGTGATGAAACCATCTTTAAGCATCTGGCCATTAACGAAGCCAATATCATCCATGCCTTTGATGACTTCTTTAACAACCTGCCAAATAGCGATTATGTCCTAAGCAAAGCCGAAACCATTGCTGGGATCGAGGCGATTATCAGAGATTATAGTAGGGCGGAAAGTTGATGAAGTGGAATGCTGAAGTAATACCGGGCAGAATTTTCTATCAGTGGCGGCCTCAAGATAAATAAGAATAGAAAAACAGGAGGAAGTAATCTTATGCAAAAAGGTATCTTAGTTACCGGTGGCGGTCATGGTATTGGCAAGCAAATTTGCCGGGATTTTCTGGAAGCCGGAGCGCAAGTCTGCTTTATGGATTTTGATAAAGATACATCCCAGGCATTTGCGGCCGAACATACCAATCTGTTTTATTTTTATGGCGATGTCGCGAGTCCGGCAGCGCTCAATGAATTTGTCTGCTTTGCCATGGCGAAACTGGGGCGCATCGATGTGCTGATCAACAACGCCTGTAAGGGCAACAACGGCATCTTATCAAGCCTGGATTACGAAGGCTTTAACTATGTTTTATCGGTGGGGATCAAAGCGCCCTATGAATTAAGTCGGCTGTGTCGGGACGAGCTGATTAAAAATTGCGGTCGGATTATCAATATCGCCTCGTCTAGAGCCTTCCAATCAGAACCAGATAGCGAAGCCTATGCCAGTGCCAAGGGCGGCATTGTTGCCCTGACCCATGCCCTGGCCATTTCATTGGGTCCAGATGTCTTAGTCAACTGCATTGCACCAGGATGGATTGAAGTCAACGATCAGACCGATCACAGCCCGACAGACAAGGCGTCGATCCCTGCCGGCAAGGTTGGCACACCCAAAGACATTTCAAAAATGGTTTTATTTCTGTGTCAGCAGGATTTTGTCACCGGGGAAACCATCACCATCGATGGGGGTAAGAATAAACAAATGATTTATCATGGGGATTGGAATTGGCAATACAATCTTATGTAAAATCATCCATCAGCGAAGTGTGCTGAAGAAAATTGCTACGATAGCGAACTAAATTTCTACGGAAACGACAATAAGAATATTTAGGAGATTACAATGAATATAACAATCAGAAATGAAGAAGAAAAAGACTACCGGAAAGTTGAAGAAGTCACTCGCGAGGGATTCTGGAACCATTTTCAACCAGGCGCCGATGAGCATTTTCTCTTGCATAATTTGAGAAAAAGCCCGGACTTCATCAAAGAGCTGGATTTTGTGATTGAAGCTGACGGTGAAATCATTGGCAGTATTATTTTCTCCACAGCCAAGATCATCGATGCAAACGGAATCGCAACAGAAGTCATTAGCTTTGGGCCGGTGACCATTTTACCGGACTATCAGAAGCTGGGGCTGGGCCGGAAACTGATTCAACACGCCATTCAGGCTGCCACGCAAATGGGCTTCAAGGCGATTCTCATTTATGGCGATCCCCGTTTTTATGGACGGCTGGGTTTCCGAGCAGCGGAGAGGTATGATATCACCACCGCTGACGGCTACTTTGCAGTCGGCCTGCTGGCTTATGAACTCCAACCCGGAGCTTTTCAAAAAATCAGCGGCCGATTTGAAGAATCGTCAGTATATCATCAGATTGACCAAACAGCATTGGAAGCCTTTGATAGCAACTTTGAAAAAAAGCAGAAATGCGAAACCGACTTTCATAAAGAATTCCAGGTTTTGCTGAGTTTAGTTTATAAAGAGGAACCAGAAAAATAGCATTTAAGTTGGAAAAACATTTCTCAGTGGGATATGAGCCATTAAACAGGGAAATTAGTGTCGAATAAATCTTTCAGAATGTTGATTTGTTAGCGAAAGTGAGAAAAAATGGGAGCAGATGAAAATTATCAATTGAATGCCAAGTTCTATGATGTGTTGGATCGGATCTACTTCAGAAAGCCGGCCACCAGCCCCCGCAATGCCGTCATTTCGATACTAGGTGATGAACCCTTAAGAGTTTTGGACATGTGTACCGGCACCGGGGTTAATGCCTTCGCCATTGCCGAGGCCAGAAGAAATACCAAAGTAATCGGGATCGATATTTCTGCTGCGATGCTACAAAAAGCCGCAGCTAAACTGGAGCAAGAGGAGCTATCCAACGTTAAGCTGATTCATATGAATGCGGCCAATCTGCAATTTCCAAGTGAAGAATTTGATGTGGTGCTGATATCGCTGGTATTGCATGAGTTAAACCCTGATCTGGCGGGGCAGCTAATTGGAGAGGCACGAAGAGTTTTGAAGAACACCGGAAAATTGATTGTCGTGGAGTGGGAAGAACCAGTCAGCCGGTTCAAACGGATCCCGTTTTACCTGGTTAAAAAAACAGAATCTGCAGGCTTTGAGGATTTTTTAAAAACTGAGATGGAGCAGTATTTTTTCCGGTTTGGTTTTGAAATGACGCAAACAATTCATTGTGATTATAGTAAGGTAATGGTATTGAGAAAGAATGATCACATTTAAAAATCAAACAATTGTTACAGCGGAAAAGGCGAAAATTAAGTAAACAGCTAAATAAATACTGAAAATCAGCTTATCAATATCCATCACGACTCAGGATTAATTATTCTATGCGATAATCATCTTATAACAAATAATACTAAAAAGGAGATGGATGACCGTTAGATTAGATCATCCAAAAAGTAAGATGAGTCGAGTTGCAAAATGGTGTTTCTATTTTTTATTTGCGTTAGTACTCAGCATCGCGATTATGCCTAATAATATATTGGCCGTCAGTACGCCAAATGTCAGTTACCGGACCCATGTCCAGAATCTTGGCTGGCAGGATTTTGTATCAAATGGAGCAATGAGCGGAACCTCAGGCTTAAGTTTGCGCCTGGAGGGGATTGAAGTCAAACTGGATACCCCGGCAACTGAATTGGGGATTACCTATCAAACCCATATTCAGAACATTGGCTGGGAGGCCGATACCGGCAGAGGTTGGAAAAGCAACGGTGAAATGAGTGGAACCTCAGGTCAAAGCCAGCGTCTGGAAGGGATCCAGATCAAACTCACTGGGGCGAATGCCGAGCAATTTGATGTTTACTATCAGGTTCATATCCAAAACTATGGCTGGATGGATTGGGCAAAAAATGGCGAAAGTTCAGGTTCCCAGGGCTTTTCCTATCGTCTCGAAGGGATTCATATTATCGTTCAGCCAAAGGGCTCAGCGGCTCCGGGAAAGACGGACACCCCATTTATTATTCAGACAACCAAGCCTTCTTTTGAGGCTCAGGTGATCGCCCTGGTCAATAAAGAACGGGCGTCCAGAAATTTGGGTATGGTAACCAGCGAACCCACCTTAACCCGGGCCGCCCAAATTAGAGCTGAAGAAATTATCCAATTGTTCTCACACACCCGGCCTAATCAAAGCAGCTGTTTTACCGTCCTGACTGAATTAGGCATTAATTACAATCGAGCCGGTGAAAATATTGCCGCCGGTTATTCTAGTCCTGAAGCAGTTATGAATGGATGGATGAATTCTGAGGGACATCGGGCGAATATTTTAAATCCGGGCTTTAACAAGCTAGGCGTTGGCTACGCCCAAGCTGGTTCTGGTTATGGTCATTATTGGACCCAAATGTTTATTTCGAATTAAAACGGCGTACGGGAATGACTGACAGCGATTATTGTTGTCAGTCCTTTCTAAATAGCGGAAAGGATTAGCATGAAAGACTATACTATTCGAGAAATGAAACCAACAGAAATACCATTGCTCGCTGATTTTTTATACGAGGCCATTTTTCAGCCCGACCAGCAAAACCACTTACCACGGGATGTGATCAAACAGCCGGAACTGCAGGTCTATATCGAAAACTTTGGCGGAAGGGATGATCATTGCCTGGTTGCCGAGTGTGATGACAAAATTATTGGTGCCGTGTGGACCCGAATTATTGCCGGAAAGGTTCGGGGATTTGGAAATATTGATGATGAAACACCGGAATTCGCCATCTCGCTATATCCGGAATACCGTAACTCCGGCATCGGCACTGCGCTGATGAAAGGGATGCTGCAACACTTGACAGCAAAGGGCTACCGACAGACGTCGTTAGCTGTACAGAAAGACAATTATGCGTTGAAAATGTATCAAGCGGTTGGCTTTGTCGTGATTGATGAACTGGATCAGGAATACCTGATGATCTGTCAATTAGGCGGTGAATCGACTCTAAAAGTTTAATGCGCTCAATTATGTTTGATTGAGAAAGGAACCCATGAAGTGGAAAAAGAAAGGGGTAAGCTAGGATGAGTGCGTTTGAAATAATAGACGTGACGCCGGAAAATATTGCGGACTATGGAGTATGTGGCTATAAGGATATCAAGAAACACGCTGAGTTGCGTAATAAGATTCAGTGGTTTACCGACTATTATCCGAAAGGACTGAGGATCAAGGCGGTGATAAGTGAAGAGGGCGGGTATCAAGGCATGATCGAGTACATTCCCGGAAACTATGCGCACCGTCCCGTTGAGGCAGATGGATATATGTTTATCCATTGTCTCTATGTCGGGCTGAAAAAAGAATATAAAGGTAAAGGCTTTGGGCAGGCTTTGATTGAGGGATGCATTGACGAAGCAAAAAATGACGGGATGAAAGGTGTGACGGTGGTGACCCGTAAGGGATCATTCATGGCTAATGATGCGATTTTTAAAAAAATGGGATTTGAGGTTGTCGATCAAGCGAAGCCTGATTTTCATTTGATGGTCAAAAAGTTCGATGTCAAAACAGAAGATCCGAAATTCAAGGAAGACATGCAGGCAAATCTGGAAAATTTCGGATCAGGCTTAACAATCCTACGTTCACCGCAATGCCCCTATACTGAGAAAAATGTCAAAGCGATGATGGCAACGGCACAGGATGATTTTCATTTGGAGGTTCAGTTAATTGACCTGTCTGATGTAGAGGCAGCACAGAATTCTCCCTGCCCCTTTGGAACCTTTGCTATTATTTATGATAGAAAAATCATCAGTCATCATCCCATCAGCAATACGCGATTTGTCAATATTTTAGAGAAGTTGCTAAAATAACAATCTGATAATTCTGTGAACCGTCCGAACTGGTTCGGACGGTATTAAAAAGGAGGAAAACAAATGATAGAACAAATTTTCAAACTGTCGAGAGGCGATAATAAGGCTGTCGAAAAAGTGATATTTGACGAAAACGTCCATTATCTGCATATGGTATTTAATAAAGAAGAGGGTCTTCCTGAGCATTTTTCTAATTCAAACGTCTATATGACCGTTATCAGAGGAAGATTATCGATTGGACTTGATGATCAGGAGGTTCATGAATATGAAGCAGGAACGCTGCTTAAAATACCGTTTAAAACAAAAATGAATGTCAAGAACATGTACCCAGAAACGCTGGAACTAATTGTTGTAAAAGCACCGGCGCCAGCCAATTAAAAACAATAAAGACTGATTAAAGCAATAAATCAAGGAAAGCAGTCGTTGTTTTTTAGGTACACCAACATTTTTGTACAACTAAACCAAACCCCTATACCGATTCTTATCGATCGGTATAGGGTTTTTTTATAGCAGCTGGATACTACTAAAAAAAGAATTCTGGCTGCTTAGGTTCTTTAAAGAGGGAGTTGAGTCGGATCGACGCATCAAACACCGGACCGGCTTTAATCGTTCTGTCGTGCTGAGGACAACTTTTGATGCAGGCGCAGCAGGTAATACATTTTTGCTGATCAATCAGGCGGCTGTTTTCGACATCGATAGCTCCTGTCGGACAGGCCTTAGCACAGAACTGGCATTGATTGCAGTCACTGTTGACGGCAATAAAATCAACATCCCAGAGTTTGGTTTGACCGCGATAGGGGGATTCTCCAGGCACAAGCAGAGCTTCAAATTCTGTGATCGATAGAAGTACATCCAGTTTTTTTCTGATTAATTGGCCAAATGTTTCTGCCTGGTTGAGATCGTGGTGATCAGGTCGGCCGCTGGCAATGGGTGTTTCATCACTGGAAAAGGAATGCTCGCCAATAAATGCTCCTGCAGCAATGGGAACGCATCCGTCAGCGGTGAGCATGTCTTTCAGTTCAAGTAGGGCATCGTCATAGACCCGGTTGCCATAAACAACAATACAGACCGTTGGCGTGTTCAGGGCATCAATGGACTGTAGCCATTCCCGGATTAACTCCGGTACCCTACCCATATAAACAGGCACACCGACAATCAGAAATTCGTTTTCTCCGGTTTGTAATGGTTGCAATCGCGAGGACGGTTTGGTCAGATCGATCCGTTCGACTGCAGTAGCCTTAAACCCCCGGGCAATGCTTTCAACCACAGTTTTTGTGGTGCCTGTTGGTGAAAAATAAACCAGTTTTGTTGACTCTATCTTCATTAGATAACCTCCATCGTTTGATTCGTTTTACTGGAATAAGCATATTACAGATGCTATAATATTACCAGAAGTGTATTTATACTGGTATAAATTATAATAGGAAGGATAGTCGATGGATAGCGAAAAGCAACGATACAAGGAGCTTGGTGATTTCCTGAAAACCCGGAGAGCAAAAATAATGCCTTCCCAGGTAGGTCTTTTATCAGGCCAGCGACGGCGAACACCGGGATTGCGTCGGGAAGAAGTTGCCCAATTGGCCGGGATCAGCTTGTGAACATTAAAAAGGAGCAAAAATGATGACGAATGATGTTTTAAATCAGGCGGATTTTGACCTGATTCTGGGCACCCGTTATGACAATGGCGCAGATTACTGGGCAACCCCGGACGGGCGACTGGGCATTGAAAAACCGATTAGCACCCTGACCGCATTGATGATCATGAGTGAACTCAAGGTACCTAGTGATCATGAAGCGCTTCAGGGGGCGGCCGAGCTAGTTCTGGCGGCGTTTAGAGACGACGGTCGGGTGCGTATTGCCCCCAAGGGTGCGATTTATCCCTGTCACACAGCCCATGCGGTTACCGGTCTGTGCCGGAATGGTTATAGCAGTGATCCCCGGGTTCAGGCAGGCCTGGATTATCTATTTTCTGATCGTTATACGGATGGCGGTTGGCGATGCAATAAATTTTTATTCGGTCGTGGTCCTGAAACCGATGCCTCAAATCCTGGGGTGACTCTCCTTGTACTGGATGCCTTTCGTTTGGCGGCAACGCCTAAAAGGATAGCTGAACTTGACCGAGCTGTTGAAACCCTGCTCGACCACTGGACTGTGAAAACACCGGTCGGCCCATGCCATTATGGCATGGGGAGCTTATTTATGCAGGTCGAGTATCCGTTTTTACGATATAATCTTTTTTATTATGTCTATGTACTTTCTTTTTACGAAAAAGCCCGGCAAGATGAGCGCTTTAAAGCAGCGCTGTCGGTGTTAAAACAGAAACTAGATAGCCAAGGCAACATCATTGTTGAGCGACCTAACCGCAAACTCAGCCAGCTGGAGATCTGCAAAAAAGGCAAACCATCAAAGGCTGCCACGAAACGATATTTCGAGATCGTCCAGAATATTGAATCAAAAAACCAAGATCACCCAATCGGGTGATCTTGGTTGACTAAGTCCAGTAAATATTGCGCGATCTAAAAATCAACAACGATGGGTTTTTACTGATATTCGCTAAGTACCTGAGATACTTCTGACTCAGGTACCGGTTTAGAAAAATAGTAGCCTTGTATTTTATGACACTTTAGACGTTTTAATATCTCCAGCTGCTCGTTGGTTTCAATCCCTTCAACGACGATGTTCAACCCGATGCTGCTGGCGATTTGGATGACACTGTCTACGATTTCAAATGAGATCGAATTTAATGCAATATCATCGATAAATGATTTATCCAGTTTTAATGTCGAAATAGGTAAGGATTTCAAATAAGTCAGGGATGAATAACCGGTTCCAAAATCGTCTAAAGCAATACTGATATTTTTCTCTCTAAGAAAGTCGAGTTTTGCGTAGGCAGATTCAATCGAGTGGATAAATACAGACTCCGTGATTTCTAGTTCAAGAAAAGCTGGGTCAAGGCCGGTTGACTTGAGAATCCGTAAGACACTGTCTTCAAAGCGTTCGTTTAGAAGCTGTACAGTAGACACATTGACGGCGATGGAATAACTTGTTTGATGCTGATGATTATAGTCTTTAATAAAGCGACAGGCCTTTTCTAGGATCCAGGCGCCTAATTCAACAATCAGGCTGGATTCTTCCGCTACCTTGATAAACTCAAGTGGGGGGATAAAACCGCGGCTGGGATGATTCCAGCGAAGCAAGGCCTCCATGCCATCGTAACGGTTCTTTTCCAGATCAAATTTCGGCTGATAATAAACTTCTAAATCTTCATTTTCAAGCGCCAATTTCAAATCTTGCTGCAGCGAAGCGGTTCGCTGCATGGCTTCGTTCATTGAGGGATCAAACAACATAAAATTGTTTTTACCATTGCGCTTAACCTGATTCATGGCGAGTTCGGCTTTCTTTAATAGTTTTTCAAGGTTATCTTTACATTTTCCGTTACAGACCGGACATTTTGTGCCATTACAGCAATCATTGTAGGAAATCCCAATGCTGACACTGGTACTGATGTTTTGATCATTGATGGTAAAGGCTTTCTCAAAAGTGGAGAGGATATTCTTTGATAAGATCGTTACCCTTTCACGGTCGAAAAAACCTATTTTACAGATGGCAAACTCGTCACCTGATATTCGGTAGACCTGATATTCGGGCCATTTCTTTACCATTGCTTGTAAGGATTTTCCAATTTGAATCAGTAATCTATCTCCAGCACGATGACCAAACAAGTTATTGATGTATTTTAGATTATCGACATCCAGATAATATACCACAGAGACATTTTCCTGGTTGTTAAATAGCGACAAACCGCCGTATTTTTCATAAAGATAGATCCGATTGTGAAGCCCAGTGGTGGGATCAATAAACGCCGCTGTTTCTAGCTTCTGCTGACTTGCAGCCAGCTCCGTAACCATCGATGCCATGGTGGTCTGAAGAATATCGATTTCTTCATTTTTCGCGATCGGCATGTTTTTGATGACCAGATAATCACCGTCAGAAATGCCTTTCATAGCTTTGGCAACCCAGCTAATCGGATGAGTCACATTGATTTTCAGCCAGCGACTTGAAATGGGATAAAAAAAGATCAGCATCAGCAGTCCTAATAGGGTTAATGATATAATAATTTGATTACGCAGGTTAACCATTGAGACCATTGATTTACCGAGAAACAAAGCCCCCACCGGCTGATTTAGATGATTGAAAACAGGTGCGTAGGCAACCATATAGGGCTCACCTAAGATCTCTGCTTTTCCATAGTAATCGTTACCATTTTGCAGGACAATGGCTGCGATCGATTCATCCAGAGTGGTACCAATTTGGAGCTCATTGTTTTTGACAATCGTGGTAGCAACCCTTTTATCTCCCGAAAAAATAGTGGCATCAAAGGCTGAGGTGTTTTTAATATACTCCACATCCGCTTGCATGGCTACTGGTATTCCTACCAGAATATCACCAATTAAATTTTTGTCGGGATCTAAGATAGGGTAGTGACAAAAAAGCTGTAATCCACTTTCGGAATTGCCATCGATCCAGGTGGTTGGTTTAGTTCCGCTCAGCTCAGCGTTTTGGGCAGCTAAGCTCAAAATACTGGGATCACAGTAGCGCTCTTCATAAGATACGTAACCAGCACCTCTGATTTGGATAAAGCCAATCTCGTTGTGCTTTGAATAGTGGATTGCGTCTTTTAACAGCTTTTCGGTCGCGCTATTTCTTTGTATCAGCAGCTGATAGGCTGGGTCGACTAATTTTGCCGTATCTAATAGCAGTTGATCGGTGTTGGAGTCAATTACAACCGTTTTAAAAGCGGGAATCCCGGATGTAATTTTCTTTATTACATCTGCTTCATAGATGGCAATAAAAATGTTGACTGCTATCATAAAACCAATTGTAACAATCAAAAAAATTATACTGAGAATAAACATATTCAATTTAAAGTGAAGGGTGTTCTTTTTGATCATGTTTGCTCCTGTTTTAGAGGTCAAGTATTCAGCTAAAAGACAGTACAGTTTAAGCAGAGTGAATTTACTGCAATGACTATTTAATACTGGTGCGATTGAAAAATCCCCTAATAACTCTATTATAGCCATTTGCGCTAGGAGATACAAGGAAATTATATGAATTTATTAACTAAGTAGGTTCTTATACCGCTAGAATGATTACCCAATCGTGTTTAAATAAACATGTATAGCGACAGCTCTGACCGAGGTTTCGTTGACTAGAAAACCGATTATTTTTTAGTCTGTGAAAGCTACCAATTTAATATAAAGAAATAAACTGCTGGCATAACAATAGCGCACCTTGAAAAATCATGCAATTAAAGCTATAATGACGTCAGGGAGCTATTAGCAATCTAAGAAAAAAATACAGGGCGATGTCTCCTTGGATATTCAACTACAATGCCAGGTTAATGCAGAAAAGATACTGGAATTTTTCAGATAACGCAGCAGTGTTATGATACAAAATCAGTCATCAAGGGAGAAAGCATGAAAATAAGCAGAAAAACCGCAGGTAAAGGGATCATTGCTCTGAACATTTTCACAATGCTTGTCTTTTTGTTTGTCATCCTTGAAATTCTACCCTATCAATTCATTAGCGGCGGACGACTGGAAAGCTTTGAAGCGGCAGTTCAAACAGCCTCCACCAGCATCGTGATGATGATCTATGGCATACCGGTAGTAGCCGCTGCATCGGGGCTGATGCGGATTAAAGATTATAAAAGTTTATTTAAAGGTTGGCTTTTTTTTTCGCTGGTATTGATTGTGGTACTTGTCTTTGAGGGTTCCATTATGGGTTTGATTGTGGTATCTTACAGCCTACCGCTGGTTGCTGTGCTAGCAGGTGTGATTGATCATAAACAATTCAATCGCACTGCAAAAATCTATCTGTGGCTGTCATTTTTATTCATCTGTTTGAATACCTTAGGAAATCTGCTGGGAGCCACCTGGTTTGAAAAAATTATTATGAGTCTGGTCACGATGATTCAGGCAGTCTTGTATTTTTATTTGGCAACAAGAAAACGAAAAAGAAAGATTCGACCCAAAGAATAAGCAAGGGGTGAAAAAGCAGCACCTGATACAAATAAGACGATAGTAAACGACCGTCAAAAGATCAGCCCAGGCTGGTATAATTATTAGGCCTATGATATAATATAAATGTAAGAATGATAGGATAAACTGTTAAACACTTCCTGATCTGCAACACGAATCTGGGAGTGTTTTTAATTGACCAAAAAAGAAATGGAGAATAAATGAGTATTTTAAATGTCGAGAATCTTTCTCATGGTTTTGGTGATCGAGCAATTTTTAATCAAGTATCGTTTCGGTTGTTAAAGGGAGAGCATATCGGTTTAATAGGACCAAATGGTGAGGGTAAGTCTACCTTTATGAATATTGTTACCGACCGGCTGATGCCAGATGAGGGCAAGGTTGAATGGGCAAAAAATGTGCGGATCGGTTACTTGGATCAGCATGCCGTTTTAAAACCGGGAATGACGGTTCGGGATGTGCTGACATCGGCCTTTGATTTTTTGCTGGAAATTGAAAGTCGGATCGGTTTGCTGTATGAAAAAATGGCTGAGGATAGTCCAGAAGAGGTTGAAAAGAGCCTCGAAGAAGTTGGCGATCTTCAGGAGATGCTGGAGTTTCATGATTTTTATCTGGTTGATTCAAA
Organism: uncultured Acetobacterium sp.; assembly: GCF_927416815.1. Taxonomy (NCBI): domain Bacteria; kingdom Bacillati; phylum Bacillota; class Clostridia; order Eubacteriales; family Eubacteriaceae; genus Acetobacterium; species uncultured Acetobacterium sp. Next base: position 55,673 of record NZ_CAKMJU010000007.1, read on the forward strand.
AGTGGACGAAGTGGGCAGCGCCCTGGGTCTTAATGATATCGGGATGGATAAGGATATTTCGGAACTCAGCGGGGGTCAGCGAACTAAGGTGCTGCTGGGAAAACTGCTGCTGGAAAAACCGGACATCCTGTTGCTGGATGAGCCCACCAACTATCTTGATGAACAACATATCGAATGGTTAAAGCGTTATCTCAATGACTATGAGAATGCCTTTATTCTGATTTCCCATGATCTGCCCTTCGTCGATTCAGTAATAAATTTAATTTACCATATGGATAATCAGAAATTAACCCGCTATGTCGGCAATTATGCCAAGTTCCAGGAAGTACTGGAGGCAAAAAAAGTTCAGGAACAGGCCGCTTACAATAAACAGCAAAATGAAATTGCCGATCTGAAAGACTTTGTCGCGCGGAATAAGGCTCGGGTAGCGACTCGGAACATGGCCATGTCGCGGCAGAAAAAACTGGATAAAATGGATATCATTGAGCTGGCCTCGGAAAAGCCTAAACCGCGGTTTAACTTTAAAGAAGCCGGTGCCACTGGTCGGCGGGTTTTTGAAACCGAGGATCTGATCATCGGTTATGATGAACCCTTGTCCAAACCCTTGAATTTAGTGATGGAACGGAAAAAGAAAATCGTTTTAAAAGGCACTAACGGGATTGGGAAAACCACTCTCTTAAAAAGCCTTTTGGGATTGATTCCACCGATCACCGGCACCGTTCTACAGGGGGAAAAACTGCAAATCGGTTATTATGAACAGGAAATGGATCAGAATGTCCGAACCAGCTGTATTGACGAGGTATGGAATGAGTTTCCGTCCCTGAATCAGAATGAGGTTCGCTCAGCCCTGGCTCAATGCGGTCTGACCCGAAAACATATTGAAAGCATGGTCAAGGTTTTAAGCGGTGGTGAACAGGCCAAGGTGCGACTCTGTAAACTGATCAACCGGGAAACCAATATTCTGGTTCTGGATGAGCCCACCAATCATCTCGATGCCGATGCCAAAGCTGAACTGCAGCGGGCGTTAGCAGCCTATAGTGGCGGTATTCTGATGGTCTGTCATGAACCGGAATTCTACGAAAGCTTTGTTAATGAAGTCTGGGATTGTTCCCAATGGACGACCAAAGTGTTTTAAATAATATGTAATGATCTCCTCAGGTAGATGCACTGTCATCAACCTGGGTTTTTTATTGAAAACATTTTATTTGAATGGATTGAAATTCTGGTACTGAAAACATCGATAACGTATCTTTAAAGGATTATGGTCTTTGACTCTAAAGGCCGGACACGGTATACTGAGATAAAAACTTGGGCGCTTTTTCAGAATAGGACCGGTCAAGATTAATTAATCAAAAAAAACAATTGAAGCGACGAAAGGAAATCACTTTGAAAAAAGAAATTTTTAATAAACAGAATCGTCACTGGGAGGATACATTTGTCAGCAAACCCCAGATGTTCGGGACAGCTCCCAGCATTGCTGCCATCAAGGCCGTTGAAATTTTTAGAAATAACGGCGTCCGCAAAATCCTCGAATTGGGTGGCGGTCAGGGTCGTGATACCCTTTACTTTGCCCAGCAGGGGTTTGAAATAACGGTCATCGAATATACCGCTTCCGGAATTAAGGCCATCGAAGAGCGGGCAAAAGAGCTGGAAGTTTCCCACCTGGTTACAACGGTACAACATGATGTCCGTCAGGCCTTTCCATTTGAGGCAGGGCATTTTGATGCCTGCTTTTCCCACATGCTCTATTGTATGGCTCTGACGACTTTAGAACTGACTTTCATTGCGGGAGAAACCAATCGGGTGCTGAAATCGGGCGGTATCGCCATCTATACGGCGCGGAACACCGATGACGCTGACTGCGGTACCGGTACCCATCATGGTGAAGATATCTACGAATGTGGTAAATTTATTATACATTTTTTCAGCAAAGAAAAGGTTGAAACATTGGCTGATGGTTTCGAGATCATCACCATTGATAATTTTGAGGAAGGGGCACTGCCCCGAAAGCTATTTTTTGTGGTTCAGAAAAAATTAGAGGATGGAAAAGTAAATGCGGCTAAAAGTTCTTGTTGATAACAACACCATAATTGATGAATATTATTGGGGTGAGCCTGGGGTCTGCTATTATATTGAGGACGGGGAAGAAGCCTTGCTTTTTGACGTCGGCTACTCGGATCTGGTTATCAAAAATGCTGCCGCCATGAACATTGATCTCAGTCAGCTCAACACCATCGTCCTTTCTCATGGTCACGATGACCATACCCGGGGATTAAAAAGTTTATTGGAAATCAAAAAATCGGAAGCTATTGAGATTATTGCCCACCCCCACGCCTTGAATTACAAAGAATGTGATGGTCTAAAAATATCGGCGCCCTTTACCCGAACGGAACTGGCCGAAAAGTGTCAGCTGAAGCTCACCCAGACCCCGGTAAAGATTACCGAAAACATTACCTTCCTGGGCGAAATCCCCCGGGTGATGGCTTTTGAAAAACCGGACCCGATTGGCAAACAACAAGTAGGTGATGACCTGGCCGATGATTATCTATTGGATGATTCCGCCTTGGTCTATCAGGGCGAGGCGGGGATTTTCATTATCACCGGCTGTTCCCACAGCGGCATTTGTAACATCATTGAGTACGCTAAAACCGTCACTGGAGACCAGCGGGTTTGCGGAGTCATTGGCGGCTTTCATCTATTTGAGGTCAACGACCGGGTGGTACGGACGATAGAGTATTTTAAGAACAATCAAATCGAGCAGATCTACCCCTGCCACTGCACCGCCTTTGCTGTCAAAGCTGCTATTCACACACACATTCCCATTACCGAAGTAGGGGTTGGCCTGGAACTAGAACTGGTGATAAAGGAATAGCACAAAAATCAAGTGTGTTGGAGTAATAATCGTGAAAAAACCGGATAAACAATTTTCAAGACAAATTATTGCGGCTGTCGAAGACCTGATCTTTGGAGCAAAATCGCTGGTACAAAACAAATATCGGGAAACTGTGAATACCGACTATGCCTTGTTTATGGAAGCGGAAATTGTGACGGCCTTGTTGGCCATACCGATTGAACGCATCAGCGAGGCCGGCTTAGGAATCCGCACGACGGTCATTCGGGAAGCAGGTATTGATAACATTGCTGAGCTTTTGAAACTTAGCAAAAAAGAGCTGGAAAAAATCCAGGGTATTGGCGAGCATAGTGCTTTTCAGGCGATGGCGGTAGCCCAGAACTTTGAAGATTCGCTCCGAAAAACCCTTTTTCCCAGGTTAAACCCTGAGGCACCAACAGCGTTTACCGATCGACTGGTCAAAAATCTATACTGTATTCTTCAGAGTCAAGTCGATTATGAAATCTGCAAAACCATCCTGGAAGAATTTGAAAACCATCTTTATCAGGAATTAGAGCTTGCTCGGCGCACACAGCAGTCGTTTCGTTGGCTTTTTAGCGGCAAAGAAACGAAGGAAGCGGCCTATAATTCGCTAAACAATTTAACCCGCTTTCTTGATAGTGATGCCGGCCGAGACCTGGAACGGTCGGTAAAACACTACCGCTTGATTCAGGCAACACCACTGTCAGAAATTTGGCTGGATTTTACCAGCAACGCCGCCGCTTACTATGTGCTACTGGAATCGATTACTGGGGTCAAAGCAGACCGTCAAAAACGTCAGGGTGACCTACCCCAGGAACTGGTGGAGACGGTGGAAGCCCTGACATTAAATACAACGCTGATGAAATCTTCGCTGCGGGGTTATCAGGAATTCGGCGCAAAGTACGCCATTGTCCAGGAAAAAACGCTGCTTGGTGATGAAATGGGTTTGGGAAAAACTGTCGAAGCGATTGCAGCGATGGCGCACCTTCAAGCAGTCGGACAAACCCACTTCATGGTGGTTTGTCCCGCCAGTGTGCTGATCAATTGGCATCGCGAAATAACCCACCATAGCGTGCTTGTGCCTTATACTCTCCATGGCTCGGAACGGGAAAGTAGTTTAATAAAATGGTCAGAAAATGGTGGAGTGGCGGTAACTACCTACGCAACCCTGAGGGTTATTGCTATCCCTGAGCAGCTCACCTTAGATCTGCTGGTAGCTGATGAAGCGCATTATGCAAAAAATCCCGATGCTAAAAGATCGCAAGCCTTGTACCAGCTGGTAAAGCGAGCTAAGCAGGTACTTTTCATGACCGGAACGCCCCTTGAGAACAATCTTCAGGAAATGAGTAGTTTAATCATGCGACTGAATCCGGAGATTGCAGAGAAAATTAACAAGAAGGAAGTATTGACTAACGAGTATCAGTTTCGGCTTTTGATTGCGCCAGTGTATTTGCGACGAAACCGAGATGATGTACTAAACGAACTGCCAGAGCTGATCCAAAAAGAACAATGGCTCGATTTTGGAACTCAGGAAGAAAAAGATTATCGTCAGGCAGTCTTAGATGGTCAGTTTATGGTGATGCGCCGGCTAGCATGGACAGGCGCAGGAGTAAAAGATTGTCCCAAGCTCAAGCGGCTGATCGAAATCTGCGTCGATGCAAAGGAGAATGGACGCAAAATTTTAATCTTTTCTTTTTTTCGGGATGTCATTGATACCCTCAGTCAGGCATTGGTTGGGACTTCACTGGAACCGATAACGGGCAGCGTTACCCCGGCCAGGCGCCAGGCCATTATCGATGATTTTAACATCGCCCCTCCCGGCACCACCTTGATCTGCCAGATTCAGGCTGGCGGAGTAGGTCTGAATATTCAAGCAGCCAGCGTCGTAATTATTTGTGAACCTCAGATCAAACCAGCACTCGAGACTCAGGCAATCTCCCGAGCTTATCGGATGGGACAGACCCACACCGTTTTTGTATATCGGCTGCTCACGGATAACAGCGTCGATGAACAGATGATGATCATGCTCCAAAATAAGCAGCAGCTTTTTGATTCCTATGCCCGGGATTCGGTAATTGCCGAATCGAGCTATCAGGCCGTAGATGTTTCAGAAAAATCAATAATTGATGAAATTTTGATGGCAGAAAGAAAGCGCCTGAATTTAAAGTTTGAAAAAACGGCACTTCAGAATAAATTGTTGAATTGAACAAGTCTGAAAGAAAACAGACAGTATTGATAAGATTGAAGATATGAGGAGAAAAAAGTTCGATTGTTGTTGTGCAAGTTGCTCTGATCAGTACTGCTTGTTTGCCACAAAAGAAGGACATCCTGGTGGGTAAATGGCAGCGAGTGGAACCGGGTAGTATGAACATTTACCAATAGGGCGTTCCTAACTTAAAAATTTCGATCGTGTAAACGGTGGTTCGAGATTGAAAACAGTATCGTCATCAGACATTTGTGGTCGTTCAGGTCTGCAGTGATACAGCTTTCGAATCAGGTCATTATAAACCCATTCCAGATTATCCAGTTCTTCTAGTAGCGTAAGGGTGTCGGCGATGATCTCAGCGGCCTCAGTGTATTCGGAATTTTTTGAAAGTCGTTCATATTCTTTTTTGCTGATGACATCAAGCACCTTGCTTGCTCGCGATTCGGCCTTATCGGCGGCAAAAAGTTTAATTCCCTTGTCAAAGCTCTCCTGAGGCAGACCATCCAGGTCCTTGCAGAGCTTCCTGATTTTTTCAAGTATTTTTTCTGAGATCATATGGCTCCTCTTTTCGTGTTTTTTTTAATGATAACCATCTTTCGAATAAACGTCAAGGATAAAACATTGTCATTTGGGTTTGGGTTGTGCTTTTAAATATAATTAAAGTAATTCTAAAGAGATGCTTTGTCAAGTAAGGTCCAGGATTAATAGCTGAGCCTTCGTAAAGCATCTCTTTTGGTGTTTTTAATATAGCGTCATCATTTTTCAGAACGAACAAATTTTCACATCTTAAATAGGCGGTTCGCTAAATGGCAAAAAATAAAGTCAAACATGTAAATATATACATGATATGATTGACATAATTGAATGATCATGTTAAGATTTTATCAAATCGACCACTTGATTATGACGAAACAAATAAAAAGTATTAAGGAGAATTGACGATGCAACGAAAATATCCAAATCTATGTAAACCGATTAAAATTGGTAATGTAACCTTCAGAAACAGAATGTTTGGGGCACCTATGGGAGGCACCGATATTACTGCTGACTGTACCATCGGCCCTAAATCAAAAGCTTTTTATGAACTGAGAGCCAAAGGTGGTGCCGCCGCAGTCACTGTAAGTGAATGTGTGGTTCATCCTGAAACTGAAGGCTCCCATATGTATCATCTCGATCTGCAAACGGTTGATTCACTGTCAAGCTTTACTTACACGGCTGATGCAATCCGCCGACATGGAGCCATTCCCTCTGTCGAACTGTCGCATTCTGGACAGTATGCCGGTACCTATCTGACCGACAAGGATAAAAAAGGTGGTATGGCTCAGTGGGGACCCAGCGTCGGAACCCGTCCGGACGGTAGACCGGTTAAAGAATTGACTCAGGAACTGATTGATGATATTGTCGCTGCTTATGGACGAGTTGCCGGATTGGCGAAACGGGCAGGATTTGAAATGATCATGGTGCATGGTGGTCATGGCTGGCTACTGAACCAATTCCTTTCGCCCTTTTTCAACCATCGAACCGACAAATACGGCGGTCCACTGGAAAACCGGGCGCGTCTGGCCTTAGAAGTCCTCGATAGCGTTCGAGCCGCAGTTGGTCCTGGGTTCCCGATCGAATTCCGAATGAGTGGTTCTGAGTTTTTCGAAGGCGGCTATACCCTTGAAGAGGGCGTTGAAATTGCCAAATTGGTCGAATCCAAGGTGGATTTATTGCATATTACCGCCGGCACCTATCAAAGTGGATTTGGATTAACGCACCCATCGATGTTTGAACCGCATGGTCGCAATGTTTATCTGGCTGCAGAAATTAAAAAACATGTCTCGGTTCCGGTAGCGACCCTGGGCGGTCTGAATGATCCTGCAATGATGGAAGAGATTATTGCTTCTGGGCAAGCGGATATTGTTGAGATGGCTCGGGCGCTGTTAGCCGATCCCTTTCTGCCACGAAAAGTGATGAGCAATCAGGATGCCGACATTGTTAAATGCCTGCGCTGTTTTACCTGTATGGCCGAACGGGCAGTCACATCGACACGACGCTGTACGGTTAATCCATTAATCGGACGCGAAATGGATGGGACTGAAATTATTCCCACCGCCAACCCGGGAAAAGTATTAGTAGCTGGTGGCGGACCAGCCGGACTGGAAGCGGCGCTAACGGCAGCTAAACGGGGGCACCAGGTTATTCTTTGCGAAAAAGGTGATACCTTAGGTGGAATCCTTAAAGGCGAACAGGCAATACCATTTAAATATGAAATGTATGAACTTGGTGTTACCCTGGAAAAATTGGCCAGAGATGCCGGTGTTGAGATTCGCTTAAACACACCAGTAACAAAAGAATATGTTGATCAGGAAAATGTTGATGCCTTAATTGTGGCAGTCGGCTCGGAGCCGATCGTTCCAGCAATTCCTGGTCTGGACGGCGACAATGTGATTGTTGTCAATGACTACTACAAGAAAAAAGATCAGGTTGGGGATACCGTGGTTGTTTTAGGTGGCGGTTTGGCCGGTTGTGAAGCGGCCATCCATTTTGCCCGTGAAGGTAAGACCGTTAACCTGATTGAGATGAGACCAGAATTGGCACCAGATGCTAATCTTCGCCATCGCCCGCTGATGATGAATGAAATTGCAAAATGTGGCATTGCTGTTCACACTGAATTAAAAGGATTACAAGTTACCGATCAGGGGGTTGTCAGTGAAGATGTCAATGGCAAGGCAATCTTGGTATCAGGAACGACAGTCATCTGTGCCCTGGGACAAAAACCCCTACGCAATATTGCCGAAACCTTGGTTGATTGCGCCCCCTATGTCATCGAAATTGGGGATTGTGTAAAAGCATCCACCATTACCACCGCTATTTACCAGGGCTACCACGCAGCTCTGGACATCTAATCCGGACTAGCATCGAACAAAAAATCAAACAACTTTAAAGCTGTACAAAATAAATAAACGTGATAGTTGAAACCTGTTCATATTAGCAAAAAACCGCCCACCGGCGGTTTTTTGCATTAGTTCTGATAACTGGGCAGTTGCCATCCAATAAATATGGAATAATCCATCGACATTTTTCTGTGATTATGGTATCTTAATCATATGTGATGATGCAAACGAGTAAAACAGAAAGGCACGATACCAAAGATTTTAAAGAATAACTGCCAATCTCAACAATTCATCAAAATAGAGTTTGAAATGGAGAAGAAAATGAAGCGAATATCAAAGTTTTTATCGCTGCTGATGGTTGCGGCGATGTTGTCGCTGCTGATTCCGGTCTCAGCTTTAGCTGCTGAAGAAGCGGTAAGTGGACAAGAATCACCCAACGAGTTTGGCCTGGTTATAGTAACAACTGAAGCGGCCGATACGGAGACCGTGTTACCAGAAGAAACAGCAAACAGTTCCGAAATTGCCTCGCTGCCGGTTGATGCAGAAGTATCAGTGCCGACAGATAATAGTCCTGAAACCAATGTTGTTTCAGAGCAACCGGTTATATCAACCATTGAACCGGAAACGATCGAAACCCAGGCAGCTACATATTTGTGTTTAACCCAGAATGGTGTGATCATTGATGTCCTGGCCACCAATACCGGATCGGACTATGCATATGATGCAGCTGCTAACGAATTGACATTAAATAATTTTATTGGAGAGAAGTTGGATGTCAAATCGGCAGCAGTTCCCTTTAAACTCGTCCTGCTAGGAACCAATATTATAAAAACGGATAATGGTTTTGCCGTTAAGGTTGATGGTGATATGAATGCCAGCGGGACGGGCATGCTGATTGCAGAAGGACAGGCGACCCCTGATATAATGGGGGGTGGCATCAACGTCGTTGGAAATCTGGTTATTGACAGTGGGAACTATGATATTGCAGCGGTCGGATATGAAAGCTCCAGCTCAGCGGTTGGAATCCTGACCGGTGATAATGCTGAAGTTATGACAATGGGGAATCTCACTATCAACGGTGGAAACATTGATGTAACCGCATATAATAGCGATTATGCCGGAGCCTTTGGTTTGTTTGCTTTTGGCGATTTAATTGTCAATGGCGGAAATATTGATGTTTTCACCGATAGTCCAAGCAGTTACAGTCGCGGTATCGGAGCCTATGATAAACTGGTATTTAACGGCGGATATACAGTTGTCGAGTCGATTGCAGATCATGGCGATGCTGGCGCTTTATTCTCTTATAATCAGATTATCATTAATAATGGTATTCTTAATCTCTGTACATCCGGAGCCATCGCTAAGGCTCTTGTGGCCGAAGGCAGCATTGATATCAGCCCGATTTATGGGGATGTCGATCGTGATGCGGCCTGTTTGTATTTGGAACCCCTTTCGGCTCAAACATTCAAAAAACAGCATGCCAGTTCAGCCAATCCCAAAACCGGAGTGGATGCTACCGCATCGGACGCTGCTGTAGCGGGAGCAGCTCTGATCATGATGATCGGACTTGCTTATACTCTGGGTAAACGAGAGATGCAGGTCTAACATTTTACGAGTAGATGACTGAATTTATAATTATCGATATTTTACAGCGGCCGTTCTGGCCGCTTTTCTTTTATGGATCTGCAAAAAATAACGTTGGAGAGTAAATAGAAGCCATTACTGACACAAATAAAGCCTTACAGCCCGCACAAAACGAGTTGATCATTGATACGCTTTTTTAATGGTAGCGTTAAATTTAGTTCACAACCATCCTGATTCTGTGATATTATGCACTTGTAATGTTTTAGAACAAATGTTATATCAGCAATAAATACAGTCAGAAAGAAGAAAAATATGTTAAATCAGGAATACATTGAAGCGCAAGCGGTTATGAACCAGGCCAAAAAAGATCTGGAAACCATTTTTGACCAGGTTAAACCGCAAACACCAGAAGATCAGGAAGCGCACAACAGCTTATTGAAACTGATCGATCAATTAAAAAGTATGGATGCTTATTACAATCATCTAAAAACAGCTAAAATCGAAGCATTGTCTCCAAATGAGAAATTATTTACCAATCTTATCAAAAGGAACAAAGAAAACCTGAAGTAATCTCTTCAGCAGAGATTACGTCAGGTTTCAGTTTGGAACAACCATAGGAATAACAAGCTAATTGCATTAGTCGCACATCTGGAGATAACAATACATTGGGGTAAAATTGTTTGCTTGGTCAAGCAATTATAAAAGTAGATCTGCAAAAAGATAATCATTGATGCGGTCAATCAGTTCCCGTGGTCTGATCATTTGATCAACGATTTTCCGGGTCTGCGTGACGTCGTCGGTGATAATGTTATCAACGCCGATTTTGACCATTTTTTCGGTCAATTCCTGGGATTCGACTGTCCAGGCTAGAATTTCCTTGTCATCGCGATGAATGGCTGCAACTAATTCGGGGGTGACAAAGGTTGATTCAATGCTGTAAATATCAACAGGCAGTTTTTGAATATCACCAATGGCCAAAGCGGTAATGTAAGCCCGTTTAAGATCAGGATCGACGGTAGCAACCTTTTCGAGTGTGGGGTAATCCAGAGAGGCAAGAACACATTGATCGGCAAAATCGTTCTGATTGATAACAGCTATCGTAGATTCGACCAGACTGGCTTCATGACCGGTCGGCTTAAGTTCGATATTTAGATGAATCTTTCCTTTGCAAAGCTTTATCGCTTCGTCAAGAGTGGGGATGCGTTCATATTTAAATTGCGGATCAAACCAACTGCCGATATCCAGATCCTTGATGTCCGCAAAATTTGATGACCAGATATTCAGATCCTTTCCAGAGATGCGCTTAAGGTTATTGTCATGTGAGACAACAACGACGCCGTCCTTGGTTTGAGCCACATCGATTTCAGCATAATCAGCTTCCTGGTCGATAGCCTTTTGCAAAGCGGCCAGCGTATTCTCAGGAGCCAGGTTAGAACCACCGCGATGGGCAGTTATTTGCGGTCCCGTTAAAAAATTGTCGTTAAAGGTTTCCGAAAAGGTATTAAAAATAGCGATACTGTTTAATATAATAAACAAAACAATCATGATTATGCTGATCGACATAATCGTTTTTCTTTTTATTTTAATTTTATATTTGTCTAATGGAGGCGGTTCAGGATTAACCATCACCTTGGATAAGGCTGAATACTGATAATAAAACTGCGAGACCACAGCCAAATTGATGGAAGTGGTCAGTAACGAAAAAACGGTAAACAAACCAGACACCAGAAAACCGAAGGCAGCAATAAAAATCGATAAGGCCAGCGGGTGTTCGAGGATCAGCGCCAATACCAAGAAGGCGATGATTTCAAGCATAATAATCGAAATAATCAGCAGCACCACAATAAAGAGGTTAAAAGACAAGACAAACAAAATAGTCTGCCAAAAATGGCCTTTAATCAAATGACTACTTTTTTTAACCGCCTGAAAAAAATCTTGATTCTCCAGGGTAAAATAATGGAATGAGAAAATCCAGATGATCGAAACCAGTAGCATGACCAGTGATAGTGACGTGAAACCAACTGTGTACATGGGGTTGGCCATGATATAGTTCATAATAAATTCTGGAATTGAGATTTCAGAAATAAAATTGGAAGACAATGAAAACTCAGTTAAAGGAATGATGATAAGAATAAAAATGACGAAGGGAAAATTCTTAACCTTTATTATTTTAATCGCTCGTTTAAAGCCCTCTTTGAATAATTGAATCAATTGAACCTTACGCCGAAAATGACTTTCATTAAAGAGAAAGATTATCGTGGTAAATTCCAGCAGACCAAAAAAAGCGACAAGAACAGCAAAGCCAATAAGAGTCAACAGAAAAAAAGGATTAGTTATAGCCTGGCTGAAATTTGAACCGCTTAAATAGGGAAACCCCAACAGGTTGATGATTCTGTTAAACAGAAAAAAACCTCCGGGATAAATAATAATGGCGCCGGCAGCGGTATAGAGTGCTTCAAAAAAAAGAAGATGTAAAAAATTAAACTGAATAAGCGTGAATATTTCTTTGCTACGGCTAAAAATGCCGGATCGTTGTTTATCCATGATGCGCAGTCCTTTCTCTTTTTACAGTATAAGCATGTCGAAAAACGTGTTTTGTTACATCCCAATGAAATGTAGGAATACTTGCATTCTCCAAAGTTTGGATGAGTGTTACTCTAAACCATGTTCAGTGAGAATGGCTCGAATTTTTTCGAAGGGGAAATGATTAGCTTCCCGTCTGGATTCAACCGGTTTAGTCCGAATATCAATGTGGGGACTGGCATTGTCGCCCTTTGCAGGACCACCGTCAATGTACAGATCAACATTTTCTCCAAAATAAGCAATTGATTCTTCGATGCTTTTGGCAGCAAGTAGAGCCTTCGTATTGGAAGAGCTAATCGCGAGGATCCGATCACAGCATTCGTAGAGATCCCGAATGGGACTGCCTTGAAAATAAACCACAATAGCATCGGAAGAAGCAGTTGCGGCATCTAGCGGAGTTTGTGCTTTTTTTTGAACATACATACTAACCGGTGAAGGCGAAAAAATATCAATGATTTGTTGCTGGCGTTCATCAATCACCGCATATTCTGGAATTTTTGATTTATCCATGACGATGGTAATTGGTTTGTCAGCTGGACTATGACGAATTTCTCTTAATCGTTTCAGCGCGGATGCATTAAAGGCATCACACACCAGTACATAGATGGTTAGGGTTGGCATCACAATAACTTTACCATCTCGGATTGCCTGAGCTGCTTTTTGATAGGCTTTTGGACTGGCCTTGATAATTTGTACGTTTGAAGCGGTTTCACTAACTAAGTTTTTTGTATTCATCGGATAAGATTCTCCTTGTCGAATAATGCTTTGCTAATTTTGGTTGGTATTATTATATAATGGATAGAAATGATCTACAACACATTTGTTGCCTTATGAGTTGCCTTAAATTGCGGGATGAAAGGATGGTTTTTGATGATTGCATTGATGATAGAAGTATTTCAGTATTTGGGGATTTTGCTGATTATTATTTCGATGGTGAGAATGATAAGGTTAAAAAGTATTGAAATCAAGGGTCTCGAAGTTGAAGCGATCGTGGTAGACATCAATGAAAACAGGGTTCGAACTGGTCGCCAGGTATATGATGAGTATACACCGATTCTGGAATTCGTGGTCGCGGGAAAGGTTTATCAGAAAACAGCATTGGCCTCCCAGGGCGATAAACGCTATCATTTGGGTCAAGTTATCCGAATCCGCTGCAAACCGGGAAACCCTGAAGATTTTTTAATTCCAGGAGATCTCCGGTATTATTTTAATCCTGTTTTAATTGGTATGACAGGAATAATGATCGAAGTTCTGGTTTTCCTATTGATTCGATTTTTATAAAACGATTAAATGCTAGATTAAGATTCATAGCTGATACTATTAATAGAGCGATAAAGCTTTATGCAAAAATATGTTTGGACCTTTTGGTTGATAAGATGAAGTATCAGGCTTTAGACAAAATCAAATGATCCATTCCCGTTCTATAAGAAAGGAGTGGCGATGACGCGATTATTTTTAATTATTTTTATTCAATTGCTATATGTTCCGATGTTGACGCTTCGCACCATTTGCATGGTGAAAAATTTAAAAGTATTGACTGGTATTTTTGGATTCATGGAAGCGCTGATATATATTTTTGGCTTGGCAATCGTCCTATCGGGGGAGCAAAGCATTGTCGAGATGGTCGTTTATGCGATTGGTTTTGCAGCCGGCTTGACTTTGGGTATTTATATTGAACAGAAATTGGCGATTGGATTCACTAGCATCCATGTAAATATTGAACAGGAAAACCCAACCTTGATCGAGGTGTTAAGAAAAGAAGGCTTTGGCGTAACCGTTTATTTGGGTGAAGGAAAATTCGGAAAACGAACCAAGCTGGATATTCTAACTAGACGAAAATCAGAAAAGAATCTGTTGCAAATTATTGAAAAATATGAACCGAAAGCTTTTATTATGTCTTTTGAACCTAAAATGTTCCGCGGTGGCTACCTTGCTGATATGATGAATGTCCGTTTGAAAATGAAGATGCAACGAAAAGATCGCGAGGAGATGGAAATAAAAAGTGTTATCGAGAAAACGGTTGAAGAGATAAAAATAGAGACTGAAACACTTAAGAACGATTGGTTTGAGAACTAGAAAAGAATCAAACTAAAGTTCTTGGACGATACAAATACTAAGTTGAGAAACCAACTATTTCATGAAATAGTAAACAATGCAAAAAAAACAACGATGGTGGTGGCATCGTTGTTTTTTTGTTTAGATCGATTTGAATTTTATGGCCTTCATCTGGGTATCAAAGTAGAAATCACCGGCAGCAGAAACCATTTCTGACCAGTTCAGGAATTTGCTGTTTTGCAAAACCCAGGCGTCCATTACGGTAGCCGGGATAAGCTCAAAATCCTGCTGGGTGGAAACAGAAAATCCGGCTGATTGTAAAAAATCTTCTAGGCTGGTGAAAACAGTATGCTTTTTCAAAAAGGCTGGGGTTAGATAGTTTTTAATTAAATCAAGATCGTCACGTAGACCGATCACCGAACCGTCCTCTGTTAGCAGACTTGACTGGTCAGATTGAGTTTCAATGGTTTTCATTAGCTACCTCCGGGAAATTTAGTATGGTTACTGTTTATCATATATCGTTTTAATCAATGTGACAAGAAAAATCTGAAACTTTACGAATGTTGATGATTTAAGAATTTGTAATTTTGAAGCGAAAAGGAGGACTGCGTAAGTTACAAGTAGATTATCTGGAAGAGAAGCTTGTTAAAGACGAAATATTACCCTTGATATGAGGATGATTATGTCGATGATTGATAAGGATAATATTTTGCTGCTGTTTTGCAGTAGTATTCAATAACTACATCTGATTCATGTTAAAAATATTGCATGGTTGGAAGAAAGAGGGATCATAATTTTTAGCAAAACAGCTTTGAAGAACGCTTTAAAAGGAAATGTCAAAACTTGGTATATGATCGATGTCCCGTTTCAAAAATAGGACTATCTTTTATAAAAGTGAACAAAGGAGGATTTAAAATGCAAACAACTCAAAAGAAACAAATGAATTTGCTAACCCGGATACTTGTTTATATCGGTATTCCGATCGTAATTATTTATGGTATTTCATCGTTTATTACATTGTATAACGTGAATACATCAATTACCGGTTTGACTGAGAAACAGCTAGAGTCAGAGTCTGATGCGGCGGCCAATGAGATAGCCGGAGTTTTCACCAAATATCTCGAAATAACAAGACAAATGGCAGTTAACTCGCAGTTTGAAGATATGACAACAGAAGTAACCCCTGGTTTTGTACCAACCGCTGCTCAGGGATTTGCCAAGTCGGAAAAGTCACTATCCAGTGTAAAGGCATCTGATCCAAATATTATGGAAGCATGGATTGCCGATGCTGATTCGAATCAATTGCTTTTATCAGAAGGATTTTATGCAAGTCCCGATTGGATCATGGCTGAACGGCCGTGGTACATTCAAATGATCGAAGCTGGTGGAACGACCTTAACAGCACCTTATGTGGATGCTATGACCAACAAAATGGTGGTAACAGCGGTTTCACCGATCTATCGTACCGGCACTCAGGAAATTATCGGTGCAGCGGGGTTAGATTTTTCACTGGATAGCGTTTCAACGATGATGGGCGAATATAATTTAGGTGAAACGGGATTTTTCATTCTGGCGAGTGCTGATGGACAGCTGATCTATCATCCTAACCAGGAATATGGCAACACCAATATTACAGATGCGAATATGTCAGATAATATTAAAGATGCGGTTTTGACTCAACAGACCGGGGCGATCGAATATAGCAGTGATGGTACAAATAATCACGGCTATGTTGCGATGGTCGGAAATACCGGTTGGACAATAACCACCGGTCTTCCGAATAAAGAGTTTGACAGCGCTTATAATCTTATTCAGCTGATTACTTTTATCATTATGCTGATCGTTATAGCTGGAATGGTGATGCTGACAATTTTCACATCCAGAAAAATCGCCAAGCCAATCAATATGTTAGCAGGCGTTGCCAACAAACTGGCAGTCGGTGATGTCGATGTCAGTACCGATGAAATTTCTGCCATTAGCAGCGAAATAACGGAACTGACGGCGGCGTTTAGTGAGATGGCAGACAATACCAAAGAGCAGGCAATGGCAGCAAAAAGGATCGCCGCAGGCGATTTAACGATGGATGTCAACCCAAGATCAGATAAAGATGTGCTGGGAATCAGTATGGCGATATGGTCAAGTCTTTACGAGAGCTAATCCAGGAAACCGAAATGCTGACAGTCGCCGCTGTCGCTGGCAGATTATCGGTTCGTGGGAATACAGAAGCGCTAAGTGGTGGTTACCGAGATATCATCGCAGGCTTTAATGCTACCCTAGATGCTGTCATCGAACCACTGAATATGGCCTCGGGTTACATCGATAAGATTGGAAAAGGAGAAATCCCTGAAAAAATAAACCTTGAAGCCAAGGGTGATTTCGCTGATTTGAAAAATAGTATCAACTCCTGTATTGACGGATTAGGCGCCTTGACTGAAGGAAACGAAATTCTGGCGCTGATGAGCAAGAATGATTTAACAAAACGCATTGAAGCCAATTACTCCGGGATTTATGGTGAAATAGCCAAATCCATCAATACCATTCAAGATTCGCTGATGATCATGGTCAGAGCAGTGGATGATATTTCAAATGGGGATATGAAAATGTTGGATGGCTTAAAAGCGGCCGGTCAACTCAGCGAAAATGATCGCTTAATACCCGGTTTTATCAAGCTGATGGAAAACATCATCATGCTGCTAGAAGAATCTGATAGCATGGCCAAAGCCGCCGTTGCCGGCGATCTGAACAACCGGGCCGATGTATCGCGATTCCCGGGAGACTATGCCAAGGTAATCAACGGCTTTAATAACACCCTTGATGCCTTAACTGAGCCAATGCAGGAAGCTTCCCAAGTGCTTAATGAGTTGGCGCAGGGTAATCTCACGACGGCCATGACGGGAAGCTATTTGGGTCAAAACGGTCAGATCAAAGAAGACATGAATAAAACCATTACCTTCTTAAAACAGTATGTTCATGAAATTTCAGAAACGCTGGAAAAAGTCAGCGATGGTGATTTCAACCAGGAGATTACAGCTGAATATCTGGGAGATTTTGTCAATATTAAATATGCGATCAATGACATTACCGCCCATCTTAGTGAAATTCTGACTGAGATTGGGAACTCCGCCAACCAGGTAGAAGCGGGATCGCGACAAATATCTGATGGTGGTCAGGCGCTGGCACAAGGAACAACTGAACAGGCCAGTGCAATCCAGCAATTATCCGCTTCCATTGATGAAGTGGCTGAAGAAACCAAGAAAAATGCGCAAAACGCCAACGCTGCCAATGAGCGAACCCTTGATGTTCGGGTAACGGCCGAAGAAGGCAACAAACAGATGGGTGATATGGTCAATGCGATGGAAGAAATCAATGAATCCTCCAAAAATATATCCAAGATTATTAAGGTCATTGATGACATTGCTTTCCAAACCAATATTCTGGCTCTTAATGCAGCGGTAGAAGCGGCTCGAGCCGGCCAGCATGGAAAAGGCTTTGCGGTGGTCGCTGAAGAGGTTCGTTCACTAGCGGCCCGGAGTGCCGAAGCCGCCCAGGAAACGACTGGTCTGATTGAAGGCTCGATTGACAAGGTCGAATCTGGAACAAAGATTGCCAATGATACCGCTGATAGCCTGGAAGAGATTTTGAAATCAGTCGCCAAAGTAACCGATCTGGTCAGCAACATTGCTCTGGCATCCAATGATCAGGCCACCAGCATTGCCCAGATTACTCAGGGGATTGAACAGGTATCCCAGGTGGTTCAAACCAATTCAGCAACGGCCGAAGAAAGCGCCGCTGCCAGCGAAGAATTGTCTGGCCAGGCCGAACTGCTCAAAAATATGGTTTCTAAGTTCAAATTAAAAGGCAAATCAAGCAGTAGCGCAGGTAAGAGACAAGCCACTGTAGCGACTCCTCAGATAAAAACTGCCCAAACTAACCAACAGACAGCACAACCGCAGATTTTGTTGGATGATATCGAAATGGATAAATACTAAATACTGGCACTGATGATTTTATCATCGTCAGTCTGACCGGAACAATCGCTTTAAGCAGAAAAAATCCTTCCAGTGACGTCGATTAACGTTATCTGGAAGGATTTTTTGTTTTGGTAGCGGGTGCTTAGCTTGCTTGAGCAACTTTACCCAAGCTGGTAAAGGTGTCGGCCTTTGTAATCAAGGTAGCAGTCATAGTATAATGACCGGCTTTGTCATAAGCATAAACATGGACATTATAATCACCAAGTTCAGTATTGTGATCACTGTATGGGATAAAGACGCTGGCCACATTGCCGGTAACGGTTCCTTGATGCCAGATTAAATCATCCTGACCGCCATTTTCAGTCCACACTGGAAAGAAAACTTTATCGATGCCGCTTAAGTCATCAGAAACCAGGGCGGTGACCTTGATTCCTTCACCTTGATAGTCGGTAGCTAGTACATCTGATAGGGCTGGGGGGCTTGTGTCCATTGAGGCGTCAATATAATCGCCGAGATAGATGTAACCCTGGAAACCGCCAACAGAGGTAGCATCTTCAGCACCGATAGTATAGCTGTAATTCTGGAAATAAACGCCGCTGTAGGTTGATTCGGAAAGGGTGACCGTATTACCATTAATCGCCTCAACAATGGCTACATGGCCGTCTGAACTACCGCCCCAACAGATCACGGCGCCAAGTTTGGGGGTCGATCCGGAGGGATAATAGCCGGTGCTTTGATTATAAGCCCACCAGGAATTTGCATTACCCATGCGTAAGTTTGGTATGGTTCCCAAAATTTCATATGCCCGGCCAAAGGCGTAGGCGGTACAGTTTGGCATACCGTAGCCACCCTGGGCATAAGGGTTATTGGCAAAGAAATAGGCATTATCAGCGGCTGGTGCTGTGGCTCGTGCTGAGAATAAGCTGGGCAGGGGGGCAGAATTTTCGGAAGTATCAACGGCCACGGCAATTGGCATTGAATCCACCTCGGCTGCTTCTGCTATAACGGCACTTGGGGCGATGCCCAGGCATAAAGCAAAGGCAAGGCTTACACAGGCGTTCTTTATTAAGTTTTTCTTCATTTGACCTCCAATGTCAAAACATGATGGTGTCACGATGTTGACGTGACTTAAATGCATCATTGATTGTTGCAATTTATTTACAAATTAGCAATGTGTATAATACATTAGAGCTGGACATTTTGCAAGTTGATGATTAAATCCATTTAAGAAAGTGCAAAAATAAGTCGATCTAAACTGATTGGTATTGACAAAGAAATGGCTTTATTAAAGGGAAAACGTTCGATGATCGGCAATCGGATCAAAAATTAATGAAGAATCATTTCTAAAAGTGATTAATTTAGCATTAAGCAAAATTGAAATAGTTTGTAGGAAAGTAAAAATAAGAGTCGAGCTTGAGTCATGATGACGTTTTCTTTTTTAGCTAAATGCCATCAGCTTTCTAATAAATCTACAGAAAAAATTTAGCTTTTCAGAAATGTTGCCAACAGCGAGCTCCTGAAAGGGTGATAAAGCATATCAGGCAATAAAAAAACGATGGGGTTGACGGTTGTTTGAGTCGTTAAACGCGCATGATATTTTGAGAAGCTTCTTTTATTTCAAGGAAGTAATATGGTGTTAGCTATATTTATCACTAGCTTAATCGATGAAAGGCAAAAGCAGGATACTTCGACATAGAATATTGGAAGATTTGCGAAAAGAAAGATTTGACGCTATAATGGTTGAAGATATCATAAATAGCGCCTTAAATGTCCAAAAGCGCGTGCCTTTCCGCGTCGAATTCGTGATAAGGTCTTCCCGCGGGATTAAATTAGGTGTATAATAATCAAGTTATAAAAAAAAACTTCTGAGGACTCTCAGAGTGCGTTAATATTTACAAAACGAAAGGAAATGAATGGAAAAATTAACTTCACCACGGGTCATTGAAGGATTGCTAAAAAAATATGATCTCCACTTTAATAAACGTTTTGGACAAAATTTTCTAATTGATGAAAATATTGTTCAAAAAATTGTCAGAGCCGGAGATGTAAGTGAAAGAGATCTAGTGCTTGAAATCGGTCCGGGGATTGGTACCATGACTCAGGCGCTCAGTGAACATGCCGGCAAGGTTGTGACAGTAGAAATAGATAAAAAACTGATACCGGTGCTTAAGGAGACGCTTAAAGAATGTGACAATGTAGAAATTATCCAGGGCGATATTCTAAAAACTAACGTCAAGGAGGTACTAGGCGATCATCTTACTACCATGCCGCTAAAAATTGTGGCAAATCTACCCTATTATATTACGACTCCTATTATTATGGGTTTTCTGGAATCAGATCTGCCAATTGAGAGCATGACCTTCCTGATACAAAAAGAAGTGGGCGAGCGTCTGTGTGGGGTTCCCAGCACAAAAGCCTACGGATCGCTAAGTATTGTAGCACAATTTTATGCCGATATTTCGATTGATTTTGATGTGCCCTCCCATGTGTTTATCCCCAAACCCAAGGTCGATTCGATCGTCGTAACCTTAAAAAAACTGGCAGTTCCTAAAATAGAACTGGAGAATAAGGAATTGTTTTTAGCGGTTGTCAAAGCCAGTTTTCTGAATCGACGAAAAACCTTGATCAATGGGCTGTCGATGAATACCCCATTTGACAAAAGCGTCCTGCTTGAGGTATTAGAGATCTGTAATATATCACCGGGAATCCGGGGGGAAACCCTTACCGGTTCAGATTTTGGCCGCATTGCCAATGAACTGAACAAACGGATTGACCAATTGGTTGATCCCAACGATAAAACGGAATAATGTTTGTAAGGAGAAAAAAATGATTGAATTAACCGACGTTACCCTTAAATATTCAAGCACTAAAGGTATTTTCAACTTAAATTTCAAGGTTGAAAAGGGTGAGGCTTTTGGTTATGTCGGCCCAGACAATGCCGGCAAAACGACCACCATTCGGATGCTGATGGGATTGATCCGCGCTGGCCGGGGTAAAGCCACCATTGATGGGTTAAACTGTTTTTCCAGGGCATCTGCGATTCAAAAAAATCTCGGTTATGTCCCTGAAGATGTGGTTCTTTTTGATAATATGCGGGTAAAGGAATACCTCAATTTTATTACTCAGATGCGCGGCATGTTTGGACAGAAAGACGCCAAGCTCAGAGATTCGCTAATTGAACGGTTTGAAGTGGAAACCCGGGGAAAAATTGAAAATATGTCAACTAGTATGAAAAAAAGGCTAGCTTTCGTTACAGCTATGATGCATGATCCCCAAACCCTGGTGCTGGATGAACCGACTAGCGGCCTGGATCCGCTGATGCAGTCCCGATTCTTAGACCTCATTCTCGAAGAAAAACGCCGCGGAAAAACGGTGTTGCTGTCAACCCATCGCTTTGAAGAGGTGGAACGAACCTGTGACCGGGTTGGGGTTCTTAAAGAAGGCCATCTGGTCGAAAACATGGACATTGTCAGCCTTCGCGCCGAAGAAACAAAGGCCTATCTGGTTAAATTTTCAGCACCGCCGAATCTCGAGCAAATTAAAAAGTATGGTTTCGGTTATCTGCAGTTTTCACAGAGCGACTACGAAATTTTTGCTCCGGGTGATCGGATTGATGTTCTGATGAAGGTTTTATCCCATGAAAAAGTATTAGTATTTAATTCAAAAAATCAATCCTTGGAAGAAATTTTTAAGAAGCATTATCAGAAGGAAATAAATCACCATGAGATCAAAAAAGAAGTGAAAGAAAAAAAACTGATCGAAAAACCGCAAGAAAGAATGAAAGAAAAACCGCAGGAAAAACGAAAATTGCTGGCTGAAAAGAAAACAAAAATCAAAGCTCAGCCAGATCAGGAAGAAAAAGTTCGTGAGGTGACAAAAGCATGAGTATTCCATTATTTCTTAAAAATATCAAAAACAACACCCTGTTATTGTTCGTTTTTGTCGCTCTGATGTCTATTTATCTGGCCGTCATTATCTATATTTATGATCCCAGCGGGGTAGGCGCAATGATGGATATGATGTCAATTTTACCGACTAGCCTGGTAAATGCCATGGGCTTTGGTACCATTGAAAGTGGTCTTACCGGATTTATTGCAAGTCTCTTTTACGGTTTTCTGATTTATCTCTTTCCAATGGTCTACTGCATTATTCTGGCCAACCGACTGGTCGCAAAATGGGTTTATGAGGGGTCGTTTACCAGTTTGCTGTGTACCCCAAACAGTCGGATTAAAATCATTGTGACTCAGGGGATTTATCTGCTGGCCTCGATTGCGGTTTTGTTTACGGTGCTCTTTTTAGTTGGCTATGCCATGAGTGAACAGTTTTTCCCGGGAATGCTTGAAGCAAGAGTATTCTTAAAGCTGAATTTGGGAGCCTGTCTGATGACCATGACGATCGCGATGTTCTGTTTTTTCTTTTCCTGCTTGTTCAACAGTTCAAAACCGGCGTTGTTCTTTGGTGCGCTGATACCGATTGTTTTTTTTATCTTAAACATTCTCAGTAAGTTGTCTGAACGGACTGAATTCTTGGGAAAATTCTCCCTATACAATAGTTTTGATGGTCTTGCGATTGTCAATGGTCAGGCCAATACCACGCTCATCATCAGCGGTTTCGCCGTCTTTATTGTGGTGCTGTTTGTGGCCGCAGTCGGGGTATTTAGTATAAAACGTTTGCCTGTGTAGAACGCAAGGTAAGATTATATGTTTATAGGCAAACACTGGGTTGCGAAAACATCATGCCTTAGTATTAAAGCCAGCATCATCTTGGGACGGATCCCAAAGAAGATGCTGGCTTTTTGTAAGGGTGTTCATTTGTCGTTATTCAATGGTGTTTCGCAGGATCCCGATTTTTTCGATTTCGGCTTCAATCTGATCCCCATGCTTGAGGAATTCGGGCGGATCCTTGGCAAAGCCGACACCGGCGGGAGTTCCAGTAAGAATGATATCTCCCGGCATGAGTGTCATTCCTTGAGACAGGTCACTGATAATTGAGGGAATGTCAAAAATCATCTGACCGGTATTGGAGTGCTGACGCACCTCACCGTTAACGCGGCAGGTGATGTTCAGGTCAAAGGGAATTCTCAGATCACTCTTATGGAGGATCCGAGGACCCAGTGGACAAAAAGTATCCAGGGATTTGCCCTTGTACCATTGCGAGTGCTTTTTCTGAAGATCCCGAGCCGTTATGTCATTGGCAATAGTGTAACCAAAAATATAATCTTCAGCTTCTTCTTTAGAAATATCACACCCTTCTTTGCCAATGACAATGGCCAGTTCCACCTCATAGTCGATCTGCTTGGTAGCCTTGGCATGGGATAAAATCACCGTATCCGGGCCAGTGACTGCGTTAGATAGTTTAGAGAAGTAAATTGGATTTTCAGGCACTTCCCCCAATGAGGGAATGTTTTTAATTTCCTGAGCGTGGTCGGCATAGTTTTTGCCCAGACAGAAAATATTTCTTGGCGGTTTGGGAATCGGAGCCAGCAGCTTGACCAGTTCCAGATCGATCCCCAGATTCTGATGTAGAGTCATGATTTCTTTGATCTCTGCTAGCAGTTCATCAGTAGCCAGTGGAATAAAGTCAATCAGAGGCTCCGGAAATTTAAGACCCAACAGTTTACCAATGGTTGTTATGGGTAATACCTTTGTTTCATCAGCGGTTAGAATGCCGCCTTCACTAAATGCGTTATATTGATACGTTACGAAATACATAGAATCCCTCCTTTTTTTATTATCATACCATTATCTGCCTTGAAATTCCAGTCAAATCATAGAGTGTGTGATCTTCGACTAACTGAAGTTCAAAGATTATCTTAAAATTACAGCTTCTTTTAATCAAAGTCCATTGACAATTTTGGTTAATTAAATTATGATTACTGTAATTGATTATGCAGGCTTTATTAAGCAAGGCATAGAGGTGCAAAAGGAACGATACATTTAATGAGGGAAAATGCCTGTTAGAAAGTATGCCGCTATTTTTATAAAGCGGCTTGTTTTTTGCCCATAATTGTGTTTATCATAGGAGGAATATTATGTTAAAAGGAAGACATTTAATTGAGCCTGGAGACTTTCAACTAAACGAAATTGAATCGATTATGCAGCTGGCTGATAATATTATTGCAGATCCCGAGGGTTATTCTTTGGTTTGTAAGGGGAAAATATTAGCCAGCCTTTTTTATGAGCCTTCTACCCGGACGCGGTTTAGTTTTGAAGCGGCGATGCTGCGTTTAGGCGGCGAAATCATCGGCTTTGATGATCCTAATAATTCGTCGGTATCGAAGGGCGAAAGTCTGGGTGATACCATCAGAACCATCGAGTGCTATTCAGACATCGCCGTGATCCGGCATCCCCGTGAGGGAACAGCCCGGCTGGTGTCCAAATTTGCTAACGAAATGCCAGTTATCAATGCTGGTGATGGCGGCCATGAACATCCCACCCAGACCTTGACCGATCTGCTGACGATCAGGAAATACAAGGGTGGCTGCGACAACCATGTGGTAGGGGTCTGTGGTGACTTACTTTTTGGTCGAACGATTCATTCCCTGGTTAAAATGCTGAACCGCTATCAGGGGGTTCGGTTTGTTTTTATTTCTCCCACCGAACTTAAAATGCCGGCTCATATTCTTAATCAGTTGGATCCCAAAACCTATCAGGAAATTACCAGTCTTGATGAGGTTATCGGCGAGCTGGATATTCTTTATATGTCACGGGTACAACGGGAACGGTTTGTCAACGAGGAAGAATACCTGCGCTTAAAAAACTATTATATTCTCGATAAAAAGAAAATGAAGGCGGCCAAGCAAGACATGATCGTCATGCATCCCTTACCCCGGGTAAACGAAATATCTACCGAGGTGGATGAGGATCCCCGGGCGGTTTATTTTGCCCAGGCTAAATATGGAATGTATGTACGAATGGCACTGATTGCCAAACTTCTGGGAGTGGAGGATAAAAAATGATCAACGTATCAAAACTAAAAAAAGGTATTATCATTGACCATATTGAAGCGGGACACGGTTTTGAAATTTATAAGGAACTTCATCTCAATGACATTGATGATGTGGTCGTTTTGCTTAAAAATATCCCCAGCAAGAAAATGAAACAAAAGGACTTAATCAAAATCGAAACCGACATGCAAATTGATATGACCGTACTCGGTCTGATTGATCCCAATGTTACCATTAACTTTGTGAAAAATGGCGAGCTCTACAAAAAAATAAGTTTAACCTTGCCGAAAGTTGTTAATGGCATAATGACCTGTAAAAATCCCCGTTGCATTACCCAGTACGAGGATGTCAAAGACATTCAATTTTTTCTGGTAAATGAGGAGAAAAAACAATACCGCTGTGAGTACTGTGACGCCTATACCACCTTTATCGAAGAAGAATAAAAAAGGAGGAACGATGAAAACCTTAATCAAGAACATTGAAATGGTTGATGCTGACGGAAGGCGGTTTGGCAAGGTATTGATTGAAGACGGAAAAATAAAGAAAGTGTATAAAGAAAAAGGGAATGTCAAAACAGCATATGATCAGGAAATCGACGGCAGGGGCTATCTGCTGATGCCAGGATTTATTGATATGCATTGCCATTTGCGAGACCCCGGCTATGAATATAAAGAAACCATCGAAAGCGGCATGCAGGCAGCATTAAAAGGCGGGTTTACCACTCTGGTAGCGATGGCTAATACCAATCCTGTCATCGATGAGGTCGCTCCGTTAAAAGCCAATCTCGACAAAGCCGAGGATCTGCAGCTTTGTAACCTGATTCAGGTGGCGGCATTGACAAAAGCGTTTAATGATGCAGAGCTTGTCGAGATCGAACCCTTGCGTCCGCTGACCAATGTTTTTTCTAATGATGGAGTTTCGATTATGAATCAAGACATCATGGTGGCTGGACTTAAGGCTTCGAGCGAGCATGATTTTATTTTATTAACCCATTGCCAGCCGGAAACCGAATTGGTACGACGGGATGTTAAATTGCTTGAAGAAATCGGCGGTCATCTGCATGTCTGCCATATCAGCAAAAAAGACACCCTGGAGCTGATTGTCGAAGCCAAAGAAAAGGGTCTGGATATTACCTGCGAGGTGACCCCTCATCACATCTTTGCCTCGGCGATGGACTACAAGGTCAATCCACCGTTTCGGACTTATCCCGACCGCCGTGCTTTAATCGAAGGGATCAAGGCTGGCGTCATTGATATGTGTGGTACTGATCATGCCCCCCATTCTGAAGCCGACAAACAAAAAGGCGCCCCGGGAATTAATAACTTTGAAATCGCCTTTGCCATGTATTACACGGTCTTTGAGCAGAACGGCATTGACTTGGAGACGCTTAGCGAGATGCTCAGCAACGCCCCGGCTAAACGCTTGGGCCTTAAAGCCGGACTAATCAAAGAACGGTATCCGGCGGATCTGGTTTTAGTGGATCTGAACTGGGAAGGGAAAATAAAACCCAAAGAATTCATTTCAAAAAGTAAAAACAATCCCTTTGGTGGCGAGACCCTAAAAGGAAAAGTAATGATGACGATGGTGAAGGGAGAAATAAAATATGATGATAATCGATCGGCTATATCATGAAGCTGTAAAAAAAGGACCGATCTGTGTGGGTCTGGATACAACCTTAAAATTTTTGCCAAAATACTTGTTGGACAAGGACTGGTCTGATGGTGAAAGAATAACTGAATTTAATAAAAAAACGATCGATGCCACCGAGGATCTGGCTGCCTGCTACAAGGTTCAGATTGCCTGTTACGAGTCACTAGGACTTGACGGCATGAAGGCCTACAGCGAAACCGTTAAATATGCCAGGAGCAAAGGCATTGTCGTTATTGGTGATGTCAAGCGGGGCGACATTTCATCGACTGGCGATCAGTATGCTAAAGGTCATTTCACAGGTGATTTCGAGGTAGATATTATGACCGTTAACGCCTATATGGGTGAAGATGCGGTATCACCCTATTATAAATATATTAATGAAAACAACAAAGGTATCTTCATTCTGCAACGAACATCCAACCCATCAGCGGTGGATCTCCAGAACCTGCAGGTTGGCGATGATACTATCTACGAAATTATCGGGGATAAGATCGAAGCCTGGGGAAGTGCCTTCCGCGGCGAAAATGGATTTTCAGCGATCGGCTCGGTGGTTGGACTGACTCGTCCGGAAGAATTTGAAGCGATTCGGGCACGTTGTCCCCATACCTTCTTTTTAGTGCCTGGCTACGGCGCCCAGGGCGGAACCGGTGAGGATATTGCCAATATTCTAAAAAAATCCCGCTGTGCGGTGGTTAACTCATCCCGGGGACTGATCACTGGCCACCAAAAGGCTGGTTGCGAAGACGAGGGCTTTGCCGAGCATATTCGAAACGCAACTCTGGCAATGCAGGAGGATATTCTTAAATGGCTTTAATCCTAAATAACATTGCTATATCACCGGGGATTTTTAAAATGACTGTCGCTTTTACCGGAGTAGTAAAGCCAGGGCAATTCTTTATGCTGCGCGCCTGGGACAAAGATCCGCTGCTTTCTCGACCGATCAGCGTTCATAATTACGAATCCGGTCAGCTCACCTTTTTATACCAGGTGGTGGGAAAAGGAACCGAAATCTTATCCCAGCTTCAGACCGATGATCAGGTGACCATCCAGGGTCCCTACGGTAATGGCTTTCCGGAAATCACTGGCGATTTGTGTGTGGTTGGCGGCGGTATCGGGACAGCACCGCTTTATTATCTGGTGCGACACTATCAGGAACAAAACCCCACTGGGAAGTGCCGGATCTATCTGGGATTTCGCGATAGTGCCTACGGGGTTGATGCCTTTGAGGCCTTGGCCGATGAAATGATTCTCGATGTTGGGGGAATTATTACCGATAAACTTGTAGTTTTAGCTAGTGAAACGGTGGTGACCTGCGGACCGGAAATTATGATGGAAACGGTGGCTAAAACCGTGCCGGTAGATAATACTGTTTATGTTTCGCTGGAAGCGCATATGGCCTGCGGGATCGGTGCCTGTCTGGGTTGTAGCTGTGAAACCCGATCCGGCAATAAAAAAGTCTGCAAAGACGGCCCGGTATTTGTCAGAGAGGAGGTCTTTAATGTCTAAATATCTGGAAACAAAGTTTAATGACATCCTCTTTAAGAACCCAGTGATCCCGGCTTCAGGAACCTTTGGTTTTGGTCGAGAGTATGAAGCCTTTTATGATTTGGCTAAGCTTGGCGGCCTCTGCTCAAAAGGGCTGACCTTAGAACCAAAATCAGGCAACACCGGCATGCGGCTCTGGGAAACCCCGGCCGGGCTAATGAACAGCATTGGTCTGGAAAACCCCGGGATTGATGCCTTTATTGAGAATGAATGGCCCCATCTAAAAGAAATCGATACGGTAACCATTGTTAACGTCGGTGGAAAAGATGAAGAATCTTATCTCACCGCCATTAAAAAGCTAAATGCTATTGATGCTCAGCTAATTGAGCTGAACATTTCTTGCCCCAATGTAAAAGCAGGGGGAATGGCCTATGGTATTAAGGCCGAAACCGCTGGAGAAATTACCAGAAAAGTTGTGGAACTTTCCCGTCATCCGATAATGGTTAAATTATCGCCCAACGGCGAGGCGGTCGCTGACATTGCCCGGGCTTGTGAGGATGCTGGTGCCCAAGGGATTTCGCTGATCAATACACTGCAGGGAATGGCCATTGATTACAGAAAGAAAGCCGTTGTTTTTGATAACCTTTATGCCGGTCTATCCGGACCGGCGGTCAAACCAATTGCCCTGCGGATGACCCATCAGGTTTGTCAGGCGGTAGCAATCCCGGTGATGGCCATGGGTGGCATCAGCGATTGGAAAGATGCCCTGGAATTTATTATGGCTGGGGCAACCTGTGTACAAATTGGCACCATCAATTTTAACAACCCGATGGCACCGATCGAGATCATCGCTGGCTTAGAAGCCTATTGCATCAACGAAGGCCTTGCCAATATTGGCCAAGTCCGGGGAATTGTTTAATTTAAAATACAGAAATGAGGAATAAGATGAGTCAAGAAATATTAGAAATTCTGAAAGAAACTGATGCCTTTTTAGAAGGACATTTTTTACTGTCATCAGGAAAACATAGCGACCAGTACGTTCAATGCGCCAAGGTGCTACGATTTCCGGATGCCGCCGCCAAGGTCTTAGCACCGGTTGTCGAGCAGCTAAAAGCACTGGAAATTGACAAGGTAGTTGGCCCGGCCATGGGCGGTGTCATCGTATCCTACGAAATCGGCCGACAATTGGGCAAAGAAGCGATTTTTACCGAACGTAAAGATGGGCTGATGGAATTGCGACGCGGCTTTGAATTAACACCCGGCGAACGGGTTATCATCACCGAAGATGTCGTCACCACCGGAAAATCCACCATTGAAACAAAAAAAGTGCTGGAAGAATTGGGTGCCGTCGTCCTCGGAGTTGCCTGCATCGCCGACCGCCGGGCTGCTGGGGTTGAAATTAACATGCCCATCTATTCAGCCATCAAACTGGAGATCACCGCCTGGGATCCCGACGACTGTCCCGTCTGCAAGGCCGGACAAGTCGCACTGATTAAGCCCGGTTCCAGAGGGAATGTCTAAAATAAAAAAAACAGGAGGAAACAAGATGAAAAACAAAAAGATTATCGCCTTGATTAGCAATGATTTTGAAGATCTTGAATTATGGTACCCGGTACTTCGCCTACGGGAAGAAGGGGTTACCGTTGATGTTGTTGGCGAGGAAGCCGGCAAAAAGTACATCGGCAAATATGGGGTGCCCTGTGTGTCCGACCTGGCCTATACTGACATCAATCCTGACGCTTATGACGGGATTCTGGTTCCCGGCGGCTGGGCACCAGATGCGATCCGTCGTTTCCCGGTGGTTTTAGAGATGATCCGCAATCTGGACCGCCGCAAACGGGTCATAGGTGAAATCTGCCACGCTGGCTGGGTATTAATTTCTGCCGGCATCCTTAAAGGTAAAAATGTCACCAGTACCCCCGGTATCAAAGATGACATGACCAACGCCGGTGCCATCTGGCATGATACCCCTTCGATTATTGATGGTCATATCGTATCAAGCCGTCGGCCTCCGGATCTGCCAGAATATATGATCGATTTTATCAAAGTACTGAAAGCTCAGGACTGATCCCGATCTAAGACATTTAAAAAGCCACTCAATTGAGTGGCTTTTTCGATATTTTGAAGGATTTAATTAAAATTCCATCTTTCTGACGACAACTGAACTAAGTGTTGATAACTCTTTTTCAAGAATTTCACTTTCGGTATCAGAACCTGACAAAAATTCTAAGATGATCAATCCGCTGGTGCTACAAAGATCATCAGATGATTCATGTAAGCCAAGACGCGTCTTAATAATACAACCATTTTTAGTTAATAATTCTTGAACTTTAAGAGCTTCACTTTCACGATTGCCTACTTGGATTCCAATAATTTTTTTCATTTCAAATTCTCCTCTTTAAATAGTTTTGACTAATTATACACTAAGAATAGAATTGAATCAATCTTAAATGATAAAGAATAAAACATTCAATTATATTGTAGAGGCAAAATCTCGCCAAATAGCGATTTGATTTCTTCCCGCTTCCTTGGCATGGTAAAGAGATGCGTCAGCATGTTTTAACAAGTTATCTAAGGAGTTCTCATCAAGTGGATCTGAAGAGACCACCCCGATCGAAACAGTGACGACATCATTAACTGGTGAGGACAGGTGCGGAATAGATAAATTTTGAATTGCTGCGCGCAGGGTTTCGGCGACGTTCTGAGCGCCTTTCGTATTGGTGTTAGGGAGTAGGCAGGTGAACTCTTCACCACCCCAACGGGCAGCTAGATCCTTGGGGCGTTTGAGGGTCGCTGCCAGAGTAGCTGCCACTTTTTTCAGACAGCTATCGCCTTCCAGGTGGCCATAGGTATCGTTGTAAAATTTAAAATGATCAATATCGAGTAAAAGCAGCGATAAAATGGTTCCAGTTCTTTTGGCTTTTTTTATTTCCAGCGTCATGATTTCGTCAAACCGACGACGGTTGGCGATCTGGGTTAGCGAATCGACGTCAGTATTGATTTTAAGGGTGTCCTGATAATATTTCAAGGCCAGATGGTTCTTGATCTTTGCCTTGATAATCGGGATGCTAAAGGGTTTAGTAATATAATCGATCGCTCCTAAGGTCAATCCAAACTCAATGTCCTTGGATGCGGTGAGAGAGGTTAGAAAGATCACTGGAATATCCTTTGTTTTTGGACTATGGTTGAGTCTTCGGCAAATTTCGTAGCCATCAATTTCAGGCATTATAACATCCAATAGGATCAGATCCGGGGGATCGCTGGAATTGCAAATGTTCAACGCTTCTTTTCCAGTGTGTGAAATCAGAACCTCATAGTCATCAATTAGGGCGGTTTCCATTATTTTTGTATTAAGTGGCGAATCGTCAACGACGAGGATTTTTTGTCGGATCGGACAGAGATCTTCTAATTCATTTTGAATATTGCTTGTTTCGAGCTGATTTCGAACCGCTTTAAGCCCAGCGGCGGAGAGCTTTGTGTGGGTGATGTCGGTTCCGGCCACATAGGCGTAGCTGTCGTGGCGATTAAATTCCCAGTCGATATAACGGTAGCTGCCGTCTTTGGAACGGAAACGATTAGAAAAGGTCAGTCGGTGGCTGGTTTGTAGCAGCTCCGAAAAAACGAAGGCGGTAGCATCGCGATCGTCAGGGTGAGCATAGTCGATGATATTTGAATGTGACAGTTCTTCAGCGGTATACCCGAAGGTTTTTTCCCAGGAAATATTGACCATTTTAAACCATCCATCAATATCTAAAATGCACAAAAGACCAAGATTTAGCGAAAAAATGCGGTTAAGTACTTGTTGTTGGTTATTTGTGGCAAAAAAATCTTGCATAAGCATTCATTCCAATCGTTAATCAAATTTATTTATAATTATACCATGTATTACTAAAAGATGAATAGAAAAGTTGATACTTATCTAGAGCATGGGCAACCAGTATAATCACTGGCGCGGGGAAATTGTAGCATCGTCGATAGTTTCTGGGATTGAAAAAGCAATTGTCTGTACCGACCTATCAGGACGAGAATAAAACAATTGCTTTTGCTAAGTTCCAGAGAAACGTTGGGCTGATCTGCTAAGAAACGGCGGTTTATTGTTCCACAAAATCAACAATGATTTCGATCAGATCCATAGCCAGTTTATTGTAATGATCGCCGGTGAGATCATCGGTTCCGGAATAAATCAAAACAAAAGATTTGGCATTGAGACCGACCCCGATTTTGATCCGAGGCTTGTCTTTAAAGGCAACTGGAATATTGTCATTTCTCAAGGTAATATACATTTTTTCCTTATCGGCAAAAAGCTTCACCAGGGTTCGTCCGTCTTCAGCTTTAATACTGTAAGAACCATTAAAGGTAATGACCTTGCTAGTAGTAAGCCGATCTCCAAGCGACACTAAAAATTCCTCCAAATTCAGCTTTAAATCGGGATGCCATTGATCCAGAACAATCGTCCGAATAGTGGGGTCGTTATTGCTGGAGCCAGTTTCTGCTGGCAGATGCAAGACGTTTTCTTTTGACGCAGCATAATATCCGGCCTGGGGATCAACCAGCTTTTGCTCTTCAAGCATAGCAAAAGAAATCAACCCAAAGGATTGTTTTTCGGCTCGCCAGCCACTGACGCCAATGGGGGGGAGGAAGTTGGCATTCTTGAAAGGCTGGATATCAGTCGGATCGTTCGTCATGGCCACAAACAAAAAATCCGGATTGTATCCGAATTTTTCAATACAAAGTTTGATCATGACGGGTTTTTTTAAAACCTTTGGCAGGTCATGATAAAGCTTGTAAGCTTCATCTACATCTTCAATAAATCCACCGTCTTTTTGATGGTGATAAGCTTTGGCCAAACGATACATCAGTGCCAGCCGGATATTTAGCTTGTCGCCGATATCCTTGTATTTATTGGGAAAGAGTTTTATATTTAATTTTTCCGACGCGTCATCATAGGCCGAAATTTTTGATTCAACAAAAATGACATGCCGCTGAAGGCTTTTTTCTTCGGCGATAATAACCAGATTGGGTGTACCGAATTGCCCCAGAGACGGTTGAATAATAAAGCTTATTTTGACAATATCCGGCAGCCATTCAGGCTTGAAGTCATCGGTGAATTTGATTGTGTTTAGAAATCTTAATTGTTTTTCGAAATCGGTTTCCATATCAAGTATGATGCTGTTCACAACTCCTTGGTTTCCGTAGAAAGTGGCTGTCATAAAGAACCCTCCATTTGTAGTGATTTTAGTATACCACGTCAAGGCCAACTATAAAAGGATTTTGATGCATCTGCTCATGAAAATGAAGGGTAAAAATCAGGTATAACGGGCTATCAGCGTTTTCATGCATTCAATGACCCAGTCAATATCAGCAGAGCTGACACCGTGATTGGTAACAAACCGGTATTCACCGTCTTCCTGTCCGCTGATTTTAATATTTTTTTCCAATAAGCCGGCAACTAGGGCAGATTCGGTAATCACTGATTCTGGCAGCTTAAAAAAGACCATATTAATATCCAGACGATTCCGAAGGACTGAACAGGATCCGATTTCTTCCAGACGACTGGCCAGATAGCGGGCATTCTGGTGATCTTCTTGAAGACGGGAAACCATTTCGGTTAGACTGATGATCCCGGCAGCAGCTAAGATTCCCGCTTGACGGAGTCCGCCGCCCATCAGTTTTCTGTTTTTACGGGCTTTTTTTATAAAACTTGTAGTTCCTAGTAGCAATGAACCTACCGGTGCACATAATCCCTTGGAGAGACAGACGTTTACTGAATCACCCGTGGCGGCAATTTCTTTAGCCGTGATGCCCAGGGCAAGGGCAGCATTAAAAATTCTGGCTCCGTCAATATGAACCGGGATATTTTGGGATTGTCCCAAAGCATAGACCGCTTTCATATTGGAAAGGGGAACAGTTTTACCTGAAGACTGGGCATTTTCCATGCAGATTAGACCGGTATCCGGGAAGTGGATATCATCGCCCCGGAGCATCAGCTCCAATTTTTCGACATCGATGCCATCATCAGTTACTGGGAAGGTTCTAATTTGCACGCCTGAAAGAACCGCGGCAGCACCGACTTCATGCATCAGGATATGGCAGTCATCGCCAACCAGTAGCTCATTTCCTCTCTGGGTGTGGGTCATAATTGCCAGCTGATTACCAAAGGTGCCGGATGGCACAAACAAGGCGGCCTCCTTGCCTAGCATTTCAGCGGCCAGTTGCTCTAGCTGATTGACAGTAGGGTCATCGCCATAAACGTCATCACCCACAGGGGCATTGGCCATTGCGATTCGCATGGCCTGAGTTGGCTGGGTTACAGTATCGCTTCTTAAATCGATTAACATTGTTAAAACTCCTTCAATTGTCATTGATATTCAGTATAGCTCTATTATAGCGTGAAACTACCTGTTCGATAAAGAAGTTATTTTCAGGTGGCACATCCTAAATTAATATATTCTAGTGTTTCTTAAGAATGGTAGTTATGCGATGCTTTGTTTGAGATGTAAAATATTTGCCAGCGAATGATACTATTGATAATGGTTGTTTTGTTTATGCATGAATATACAGTAAAATATTGATAAGTTCCGATAAAAAATAGTTGAAATAAATCGTAGTCATGTTATAATTTGGCCATATGTGAAAGTATGGGGGATCAGTTTTGGAAAAGATTCAAATCACCATCAATCGCCAGATAAGATTGCTTCTGGTTGGTTTTAGTTTAATCACGATTATCTTTGTGGCGATTTATTTTAATTACTATAGAGGTATAGACGTGGTTTATACGCATCTGTTTTATGTGGCGATTATCATGGTTGGTCTCTGGTTTAAACGTTATGTTATTCAGCTGGCCATGTTTCTAGGTGGTTTTCATATCGTAGTCGATTATTTAAGTACTGGAAATTTATTAATGGCTCCGATATTGCGGGGGGGTATTTTTTTATTTGTCGCAGTCGTGATGTTTCTTTTAATCACGCGATTGGAGTGTACCCACGAAAATCTTGATCGAATTATAAACAGTGTGGGGGATGGCATTATCGTGGTTGATCTTGAAAAAAAGGTGACGATGTTAAATAAGGTTGCTGAGAACTTAACTGGGTGGACCATTTCCGACGCGCGCGGCAAAGATTTTAATGAGGTGTTTGATCTGGCCCATGAGAACCCGGAATACTATGTACTGAACCCTGTGGAGGAAGTGCTCAGAACAGATCATCCCTACGAGTTAACAAACCATGCTGTTATTACCAGCCGTAATGGTGCACGGGTTTTCATCGAAGATAGTGCCACCCCAGTAAAAGACAACGAGGGTAATACGACTGGAGTGGTGCTGATTTTTAGAGATGTATCCGAGCGAAAAGCCCAAAAAGAAAAAATAGAATACTTGAGTTATCATGATCAGTTAACCGGTTTATATAATCGTCGCTATTATGAGGAAGCACGGGAAAGATTTGATGATGGGTCACAGTTTCCGCTTTCGATCATTATGGGCGATGTGAATGGCTTAAAAATGACCAATGATGCATTTGGACATCTGGCTGGAGATGCGTTATTAATCACAGCCAGTAAGGTCTTGACCCATTGTTGCCGTTCCTCAGATGTGGTAGTTCGTTGGGGTGGCGATGAATTTGTCATTTTGCTACCAAATGCAGACGAAGAGATTGTGAAAAAGCGGATGAACCAAATAATCGAGGCAGTTGATTCATGTAAGGTTGATCAGGGAATTCTTTCAATCTCATTTGGATGGGCAACCAAGCATTCCAAGGCTGAGCCGTTTACGGAACTGTTTAAAAATGCTGAAAGCATGATGTATAAGAATAAACGTATAATGAAACCCGAAGTTCGAAAGAAAACAATTAACGCAATTATGGGTGCTCTCTGTCAAAAGAGTGAAGCAGAGAAAATTCATGCAGAACGGGTTTGTTATTATTGTCAGCGAATAGCTGCGGAAATGAATATGAATGAAAAAGAATTAGAAGAGCTCAAGTGGATCAGTCAGCTTCATGACATCGGTAAAGTAACAATTAGCAAAGAAATTCTTGAAAAAAGGGGAGAATTAGCCCCCGAAGAATGGGAAATAATAAAAAAGCATCCAGAAACGGGCTATCATATTATCAATACCGCACCAGAACTGGTTGGAATAGCTACTGCAATTTTGAGCCATCATGAAAGGTGGGATGGAAAAGGTTATCCCAAAGGACTGATTGGCGAAGAGATTCCGATATTCGCACGAATTATGGCTGTTGGAGCTTCGTATGATACCATTTTATCTGAAAGAGCTTATAAAAAGGCGAAAACAAAAAGTGAAGCGTTGCAGGAGCTTCAGAATCATGCTGGAACGCAGTTTGATCCTCAAATTGTTTCGCTGTTTGTGAACCGTGTGGCGAATTCCTTATAGAAAAATCGATCATAATAAAATTGTATTTTTGTTATGATCGATTTTGTGCGTTTCATCAAATTTAAAAAGCGATCTGAAATAGAAATTATATAGAAATTGTGTTACAATCCTAACAAAAGTATGGTATCATAGCAAAATAATTATCTGCCTCGAATGTCTCAGAAAGAAAGGAAAAGAAAAATGGTCTCTTTACTAGAGTTAACCCTTCAATTATCCAGAGCTTCTGACATGGTAAGTCCAGAACTGAATCATCATCAACGTCTTGTCGCTTATATTGCTTTTAATCTCGGTGAAGAGTTGTGCTTTGATGAAAAGAAGCTAAATGAAGTTTCGGTTGCAGCAATTCTCCATGATGTTGGCGGTTTAAGCATGCAGGAACGGATCAAAGTACTTAAATTTGAAGCCATTAATCCCCATCAGCTACGGCAGTGACAGAAAATAGACCCTACCGGAAGGGAATGAAGAAGGATCAGGTTATCGATATTTTAAAAAATATGGCGCTTGATGAAAAAATTGATGCCGGCATTGTTGAAAACCTGATCACCAACTATCTGGATATCAATATAGCCAGGATTAACGCCCAGAAAAAAGCGAGAACCCGATATGTAGATTTTGCGAAATTGCTGGTTTAGAAATACGCCACTAGGAATCAAAAGAAATCCTGTTTGAATCAGCTGATTCAAACAGGATTTCTGCGTTTGTAAAATGTATCAGGAGGCGGCTCGGCGACCAACCAGTAATCCCATAACTTGGCCGTTATTTTTAATCGGCGCTACGTCAAAGACAACCGGTTGATTGGTGACCTTGCTGATGGTCACTTCAGATACTGAGGGTTCTCCTTTAAAGCCGTTTTCGTACCAGAATTCACCCCAGGCATCAAATTCGCCGCCACCCTTGATGTACTTGGCATGACCGGCAAGATCCATTATCGCGATGTCCTGGTAATCCAGCCGTTTGAAACCAGCAATGGCATCCACCTGGGTTTGCCAGTCCATGGTGGCAAGTTGCGGTTGAGCAGCCAATTCATTGAGTAGTGCGGTATCTTTGTGAATGTTTTTTTCAACATTAACCTTGTTTAAATCTTTTAGTTTGAAGGTGTTGATCATATGTTTAAGAACCTCGGCCTGGCTGGAAAGTTCTTCGCTGGAAGCGGCGCTTTCTTCGGCGGTGGCAGAGTTGGTTTGAACAACATTCGAGACCTGTTCAATCCCCTTAGTAATCTGAGCGATTTCGGAAGCCTGATCATTTGAAGCTCGGGCAATATTGCCAACCAGACCAGTGACCTTTTCAATTTCATTGAGAATCTCGATCAGGCTTGCGGCGGTTTCATCGGCAATCTTGGTGCCAATCGCCACCTTGTCGATCGAGCCTTCGATTAGTCCGGTGGTTTCTTTAGCCGCTTCAGCACTACGGGCGGCCAGGGTTCGCACTTCTTCAGCTACCACAGCAAAGCCTTTGCCATGTTGTCCAGCCCGGGCAGCTTCCACGGCCGCGTTGAGTGCCAGAATATTGGTCTGGAAGGCGATGTCATCAATTACCTTAATAATTTTGGAAATATTATTGGATGATTCATTGATTTCGACCATTGCGGTAACCATTTTTGCCATTTGAGAATTGCCCACTTCTGCGTTGGTGCGAACCTCAATGGCGCGTTCGTTGGCCTCATTGGCATTCATGGCGTTTTGTTTGGTTTCAGCTGCCACCTCTTCAATCGAAGCGGTCAGTTGCTGGATGGCACTGGCTTGTTCAGTGGTACCCTGAGACAATGCCTGACCGCCATCGGAGATTTGGATGGCACCTGATTCGACCTGTGCGGCAGCATCATCAATTTCCTTCATAACCTCACTTAAATGGGTGGTGATATTATTGATGACCAGCTTGGCAGCATTGAAATCCCCATGATAATAGGCGTTGATTTCCTTGGTGAGATCACCTTCGCCAATCAGTTGGAGTAAGGAGGTAATATCCGCGACATAGTTTTTTAGAAAGCTGATGGTGCGATTCATATCCTCTTTAATCTTGCCATGTTGTCCTTTATAATCACCGTCCATAGTAAAGCTAAGATTACCTTTTGCCAGTTCATTTAGAGCCGCAGATGTGGCCTGGATTGGTTCAATAACAGCATCCAAAGTCTGATTGAATCCCGAAATAACAAGCGCATACTCGCCCCGGAACTTGGATGGATCGCCTCGGTGATCAAGATCGCCTTCTACCGCCAGTCGGGTCAGTTCATCGGCTTCGCTGACCAGTGAATGGATATTTTCAATCATTTGAATCAGACTAGGAATAAACTCATCTTCATCGCTGCGCTTTCCGATGTTTACCAGGTCATCATAGTCACTCATGACACCATTAGAGACATTATTAATAATCGAATGAATATAGTTGAGCTTCCATTGGATTTCGTTAACTGAGGTGGCCAGATCACCAAAGACACCTAAATAGGTGCCTTCCATTTTGGCGGAAAAGTCATTGATATAAAGCCGGTGGAGGACTTCACCGGTTTCGGTTAAGGCGCCTAGACCATCAATACAGGCGTTGATATTATTTTTTAGATCGTTAAAATCGCCTTTATATTCAGTGGTGATTTTAGGTGGGATGACCCCATGTCCGATCCGTTCAATGGCTTTGTTAGCAACTTTGAGCGGTTTGACAAAGGTATTGATGACATTATTCAAAGAGATAACCAGATCCTTATAGGCACCGGTATATTCATTGGTATTACCCCGATAATTGAGTTGGCCTTCTAAAGCGGCGTTGCCGATGTTTACAATAGCATCGTGAACCCGGTTCATTTCAGTCAGTACAGCAAGCATTGAATAGCTGATCACGTCATCGTCGGATCGGGGAATGATTTCAACTTCAAAATCGCCCTGAGCCATCCGCTGAGCAGCTTCGGCCATACCCTTGTTGTTTTCGATCATTGTTTCAAAGGACTTCATTAAATCGCCGATTTCATCGTGGGTAGTTATTTCGATGTCGACGTTTACTTTTCCCACAGCAACCTGATCGGCAACTTCTTTCAGTTTGATGATCGGTTTTGCGAGTTTTTGTGCCATAACGTAGGCAGCAGCGCCGCCAATCAAAAGAATGAACAACGAAATCAATAAAATCAGGTTTCGCAGATTGGTGATTGGAGCCAAAACGTCATCTTTATACTGAGCAACAATCAGTGTCCATTTTGTTCCGGGAATTGGTGCAGTGGAGCCGATCTTGGTCTCACCATTGACGGTGTAAGTGAGCATTCCGGTAGATTGAGTTCCCAGTTCTTTTAGAGAAACGGCAAAGCTTTTCCAGGTACCGTCTTTTTCGATGTCATCAAACACGTTAATCTGATCCAAAATCATCTGGTCATCTGGATGAGCCATCATCGCGCCATTTTCGTTAACAATAAAACTGTATTGGCGTTGACCGTCGCCCATCGCATTAGTGGTATCTTTTAAGAAAGTGGGATTCCGTCGTCCAACTAGCAGACCCACGACCTGATCATTGTTTTTAATTGGTGCGACATCAAATACTACTGCTTCCTTGGTGACCTTACTGATCGCTACATCGGAGATGGAAAGCTCTCCATTGAAGCCGTCTTCGTACCAGAATTCACCCCAGGAATCATACACACCGCCGCCATTGATATACTTGGCATGACCTTCTAGGTTCATAACGGCAATATCCTGATAACCTAATCGTTCCACATCATTGGAAATGGCATCGACCTGAGTTTGCCAGTCCATCGTGGTAACTCGGGCTCGGGAAGCCACCTCGTTAAGGGTGGACAGGTTTCCGGTGATAATCGAGCCAACATGGGCAGCGCCTTCGGTGGTATATTTTTGGGTATCGTCATTGGCCTGGTCGGTGAGGGCAGTGGCGCCCAGGTTCACGGCGATAATCCCCAGCGAAAATACCGCCAGTGCAATGATCGAAACGGTGAATGCCAGCAATTTGGTGGAGATACGGATTTTTCGATACTCCTTTTCGGGAAGACTTTCTTTTTTATTCACACTGATTTCTGATGTTAAATCCAAGTCATTGCCGGGATCTAAGATCGGTTCTTGATTCTCTTTCATAGTAACCCCTTTCAAATTTAAAGATTCAATTTGCCGCGTAAACGTGTACAATAAGAGCCGTACTAGAACGTTTACCGGATAAAGTTTGAAAATACTGTTGCGTGTAGCATCGCAAACTGGTGCATACTAACCAATTATAACTCTTTACATAGCAAATAGCTACTGTTAATTTATGAAAAATTACCTTAATTACTTTCGTTTAGTAAAATAATTTAAGAAACAATTAAATTATTTGGTTTGTTAGCATAATTTTATTTTGAGATGAAATATCATGTAAAAAGTCTGGTTAAAGATAGCTATTCTTGGTACAATATCACTATCTCAGGCAAAGGTCTAAGACAAGGTGATTTAGTCAACAGTTAGCGTGTTTAAACTGATTTAAATAACAGTTGCTTTAAAGAAGAAATCTTACAGATAATCCTGAGAATAGGAGATAATATAGTGGTCAATAAAATAATTACAATAAAGTCAATCGATATTTTAAATCAATATCTGCAGACCGATGAATTCAAGAACCATATGCGAGTCTCAGTTTCAGTGTTTGTCCAAATATTTTCTTCTAATCGGGATGTCACCTGGATGAACGACCTTGAGTCAGCACTGCGGATTGCGATGCCCACGGGCGTGATTGCGGGAGTCACGACGATGGGAGAAATTGCAGCGGGGCGTCTGCTTATTAACACGACGGTGATATCTTTCGCATTTTTTGAAAAAACCGGAGTGCAGGGTTTTCTAATCAAGGGTGATCAGGGCAATGCAAGCGAATTGGGAAATAGTTTTTTGAGAGAAATAGAAATGGCCTGTCCAAAAATCGCAGGAATTATGCTTCTGGCGACCCCTTTTACGATGAATGTTACAGATTTTTTAAGGGGCTTTTCATCAGGTAGAAGCGGGAATTATCCAGTTTTTGGTGGTGGGGCAGGTGATTACGAAGCGGCACAGGAACCGTTGATCGCGCTAAATGGAAATTGCACATCAACAGGGGTGCTGGCTGTCGTTTTTTTAGGCGATAAAATCCAGATTGATATGCATACCTATCTGGGATGGCAGCCACTGAGCAAAGAAATGATCATTACCGAAACCGATGGTCTCTGGGTAAAAAAGATCGATGATGAACCGGCTTTTAAAGTGTATCATCGCTATCTGGATATTCAGAATGACGGCGATTTTTTCCTAAATTGTTTGGAGTTTCCGCTACTGCTTAAACGCAATGGCATTCAGTATGCCAAGGTTCCGATGGAGGTTAATGAAGAAAATGCGATTAAATTCATTGCTGATCTGAAAGAAGGGGAAACAGTATGCATTGGTTACGGCAATCCATCAGTCATGATTGAAAAAGCCAATGACATCCAAAATCGTATTCAAACTGTTAATCCGGAGGCTATTTTTCTTTACTCGTGTATTTGCCGGCGTTTTCTACTGCAGAGCGAGGTTGATCTGGAAACCAGACCATTTGAAAACATTGCCCCCACATCAGGATTCTATACCTATGGGGAAATCTATTCTCAGGGGAAATCTGTTATGCTGCTAAATGCAACCATGGTCGCTGTCAGTATGAAAGAGCATAATGGAGAAAAAAGGGGAGAAGAAAAAAATGGGGAAGAAAAAAAATGCGAGAGCCTTGAGCATCAGATTGCCAAACCAAAACCATTGGATCCCTTTACTAGTCAGCACACCCGGATTATTTCCCGCTTGGTTAAATTCATCAGAGTAGTGACAGAAGAGTTAGAGATCGCCAACACAGAAGCGCGACGTTTAGCCGAACGTGATTATCTAACCCAGGCTTATAATCGCATGAAGGCACATGAGTTTATTGAAAATGAAATAAAAAGATGCGACCGGTACGGTCTCGAGTTTTCTATTATCATGTTGGATATGGACCATTTTAAAAAGGTGAATGACACCTATGGTCATAATCTGGGGGATGAAATTCTCATTCAGCTGGTAAAATTGATAGCTCTGGAAATTCGTACGATTGATATGCTAAGCCGCTGGGGTGGCGAGGAATTTCTGATTATCATGCCGATGACTGCGAGCGATGGAGCCAAGATAACAGCGGAACGGATTCGAACAGTTGTGGAACAGACCGAGTTTACAAGGGGGCTCAGGCAAACCTGCAGTTTTGGAGTAACCGCTTACAAAAAGGGAGAATCCCTTGAGACATTGATTGACCGGGCTGATAAGGCGCTTTATGAAGCAAAAATTAAGGGTCGCAATGGTGTCATCACCAAATAAAGAAGACCGGTTGAAACTGGATCTAATCTTGATTGATAAAGATTAGATTATGACCCATT
>NZ_CAKMJU010000008.1:0-12693 GCF_927416815.1 uncultured Acetobacterium sp.
GAAGCGTTGCTGGAGGAAGATTTTGCCGACACGGATGACTGGACAACCCGATTAAAATACCAACCCAAAAGCAGTGTGCTGGATAATAGCGTCTGGAATGAAGTGCTGATTCTCCAATCGTTTAGTTCCATCCCATTCCGGGAGTTTATCAAGGTAGTCGCGGATAGGGTGAAAATGCCGGTCATCGGCAACCTTCACAAAACTGACATCGTGGTTTCTACTTGAAAACGAAACATAGCGGACGTCGATTAAAGCTTT
This sequence comes from uncultured Acetobacterium sp., assembly GCF_927416815.1. Classification (NCBI taxonomy): domain Bacteria; kingdom Bacillati; phylum Bacillota; class Clostridia; order Eubacteriales; family Eubacteriaceae; genus Acetobacterium; species uncultured Acetobacterium sp. Next base: position 259 of record NZ_CAKMJU010000008.1, read on the forward strand.
TAGCTGTGCTGTATCGGCATCCCTCCAGAATGGATTGCCGCTTGGTCGATCCCATGGAACAGCTCCGGTAATCTGGATCCGGTTGGCCATTTCATTAAATGCAAAATTCGAAAAATCAGGGTCATTATTGAGAATCAGCACTTCATTCCAGACGCTATTATCCAGCACACTGCTTTTGGGTTGGTATTTTAATCGGGTTGTCCAGTCATCCGTGTCGGCAAAATCTTCCTCCAGCAACGCTTCCCGTGCTTTTGAAAGTTCCGATTTCACTGCGTCATCAACCACTGCAAACTCAGCCATTAAACTGAAGGACTTCTTTTCATCCACACCACTGAATTTATGAACACGCACCAGATCAAAGGCATTCAGTTCTTTTTCGCAAGCTGGATCGGTGCTGTGATGGGAATAAGCAAATTTATCATCGTACACCACCACCCCGGCGCTGCTATCAGCCGGGATATAATCATACCGTCCCGGCACCACAGATACTTCATAGACATCACCAAGGAATGTCTCAATGGCTTCTTGGATGCTATAAGCCCGGCAGAAGGCTCCGACTATACCGGCTTTTTCAAGTGGATCCTGCTGGCGACGCTGCTTGTGATCGGAGGCCCTGCTTTCCCGTGAAGAGGTTGGCAGTAGCGAACAGTCACGCCAGTTGGGGTGGATGCTGAGAAATTTGTCCGGATCAAGCCACTCCCCGTCAATACGTTTAAAAATGTACTCCCCGTTTGAAGGGGTGGTGGGCCAATACATCAGCTGATGGGGACGATATGAACATTCGTCAAAACAGTCCATGTTCCACTCTTCGGCAAAATATCTGGTAATGGCCGTGTATTCATCCGGCATCACATCCCGGGTCATGGGAATAATAATCCGGATTCTTGGTGCTTCCGGGGTATGACCATGGGTGGTATAAAGACAGGCGGTATATTTGCACAACATCTCAAATCGCTCAATAAAGTCTTTATCCGCATGGTCGGCATCATGGGTCAGCATCGACCGACAGGCTACCGAATCCCGCTTGCGGCTGCCGTTTTTAAGGCTACCGCCGACAAAACCGCCCTTGTCTTTGGTCCGATCGCGTTCAGTCTTGGGGAGCTTCGGGTATTCTTCAACCGTTTCCGGGGTGCGAACGGTGTGCTCAAGTCTTTGGCATAAATCATCAAAGTTAATTTTCTTGTTTGACCATTTCTTCGCATAGCAGCTGTTGCCGTATGCGATTGGCAACTCACGCATTCTGCTGTCCTCCCTTCGCTTTCCGCCCAAACCATCTGATTTTCTGGTTGCGTTTTGTAGCCACCGCAATCTCCTGTTCCATTCCCCTTGTTACCTGACTCCCAAACACCCACAATTCGTCACACTTGCCCAGCAGTACATAATTCATGAACATCGCCATCTCCCGCTCAGCTGGATTAGCATCATCCATAAACTGCGGGAACAACAGATGGGGCGCCAGAGGAATGCAGTTTCGCTCCAGGGCAAATCGGCAAAATTGTCGAGCGTTCTTGACATTTTGATCCACATCGCCAGAGTACGGCGAACAAACATAAACCAGCGGTTTGTAGTCGACTTTCTTCATAGCCTTTTCTGATTTCATTACGCTGGTCAGTGCGTCATAGGCAGTCGGATCATAATAGCCCTCGCCGTTTTTCTTACTGATGCTCATCGCAACCACCTCCTAAATTTTCTGCCATCACAAGGGCCATAAAAAACTCCACTGTGAAAATGCCCAACTCATCGGTTTCAAGCCACAGCTGGCCATTATCATCGACAAAGCCTCTGATCATCGTCGCTTCAGTCTCTTCCGATTGCATCAGCTTTAGTGGCAACAACCACTCAAGCAGTTCACTTAGGTCAGTCACACTTTTCGTTTCAGTCTGGTTAACTGATTCGTTATTCATAAGCTTCCTCCATTTCCTGTTCAATCAGTGGGATGATACCGTCTGCTTTTAACAGATCATAAATGAATAATCTCCCCTTTTGAGTCCAATAGGTGTGGGGTTTGATATGCTGTTCCCCGTCCGACCCGGCGTAATTGTGAGTTTTAGTGCTGGTGTAGCCTTTTTCAGCATATTTCTGATACAACAACCAGATCTCGCCCTGTTTAAACTGAATTTTTTTGTCGTGAAGATAGCGGTTCATCCATCTGGCAGATTTACCAAAGTCTTTGGCAATGACTGATATTGTGATAAGATCTTTGCAGTTTAACACCACATCGTAGTAACTGACTTTCGGCTTCATCTCGATAATCTGCTGATTCTGGATGGCTACCGTATCCGCCAACTCTGTATTTTTAGATCGCATCAGCGCCATCTGGGAATCGGCAAACTGCAGTGCCCGAGCCATAATTGCTTCCGGACTGTTCCAGGCTTTTTCCAGTTCCAGGAAATACTGGCGACATTTCCTGCCAATTTCACTGCGCTGAATCATGCAGATCTCTTTGGCCATATCCATCGTCAGATGGTGTTCAACTGCAGGTCTTCCACCATTACTTTCCGACAAAAATGTCGAAAAGTCTAAACCCTCGACAAAACCATAATGACACATTCTTGGGAACCACTTATCGTAGGGTGTTTTCACCTGTAGAGTCTCGTGCAAATCCCGGCCGCTTACAGTGGGCCGCTCACTGTCATAACTGATTCTGACTAATTCGTTCATCCGAATTACCTCCTGAAAATAAAATAGACAGAGGTTTAATCACCTCTGCCTATAAGCGAAGAATTCGAATGAATCGAACCCCCAGTATTCGAAAATAATTCATGATTTTTGATAAAAGCTGCATTCATAACCCTCGGTATGAAGCAGCAGTTCCTTAGCCCAAGGCGGTGTTTTTGACATTTGCTCACAAATGGCTGAAAGAGACATGCGCATATCCGCCTCAATAATAATTTCATCGTGAACATGGGCCACAATCAAACAACACCTGAGTCTTGACATGGCTTCAGCCAAAATATCCCGGCTGATTGCCTGGACGATATTCTCAACAAACTTTGGCCCATAACTCTCGATGCGCTCCCACTTCTTTGTACCACCCACCCCTTCATAGGTCACCGATTCCCCGCCAAAACGGTTCTCCCCAATCCGGGGTTTTACATAAGCCAGTTTTCTGCCGGAAGGAAGGGTGATAAACAAAAATCCACTCTGATAAGAAAAGTAAATACCGTGGGTTTCTGTTGGTATTTTTTGTTTGATACATTCTTTAACCGCTCGATCCACCGCCCACCAGAAACGGACGATGTTGGGATTGGCCTGACGCCAGGCATCCACCAGAGGTTTCAGCTCATTTTCCTGCATCCCAGATTCCAACGCTCCCATGGCCTTTAGAGCGCCTACTGATCCGCCGAAACCAAGTCCCAATTCTGCTATCTTCCCTTTCTGCCGGAGATCACTATTTTCGCCATGTTTGACCACATTGCAGTGAAACATTTTACCTGCAGTTGCACAATAGATGTCCCCGTTATCTGCAAAAACATCCATTCTCCAGCTTTCACCCGCCAACCAGGATAAAACTCTTGCTTCAATCGCTGAGAAATCAGCAACAATAAACTTCATGCCATCTCGTGGGACAAATGCGGTCCGAATCAGTTCTGATAGTACTTCCGGCACTGAATTATAAAGCATTGAAAGCGCATCCTCATTTCCGCTTCGAACCAGGGCTCGAGCTTGTTCCAAATCGGGGATGTGATTTTGGGGAAGATTCTGCAGCTGGATCAGGCGGCCCGCCCATCGTCCAGTACGGTTAGCGCCGTAGAATTGAAAGGTTCCTCGAACCCGGCCATCCTCACAAACCGCATGGTGCATGGCCTGATACTTTTTCACCGAGGATTTAGCCAATTGCTGACGCAGCGAAAGCACTTCTGCCAACTGATCCGGAGCCGTTTTTAGCATCTCAGTGACCGCTTTTTTCCCAAGTGTATCGGTTTCCAGTCCCTTATCCGCCAACCAATTTTTCATTTGTTGGACTGAATTAGGGTTATCCAGATTGGTGAGTGCCTGCATCTGTATTGTCAGCTTTTCTCGAGAAAGCTGATCAATGGCAATCGCCTGTTCGGCAAATGTCATATCAAGGGCAATACCCCGGTCATTGATTTCCTGGTCAAGATGATACTCATCCCAAACAAAATCAGGCACAGGGGTCTTAGTCAGTTTTTTCTGAATAGCCATCTCCACCTCAACGTCCCGTCGATTATATTTTTTTAACCGTTCCCATTTTTCACTGTCATGCTCCGGCATATTTCGAGCACGGCCACCGTTGGCTTTGGTACTTTTACATGGTATACAGAAATACCGGATCAGATCTTTTCCTTCCTTCAGCTTCTGATCTTCCAGGCCCAGCACCACACCAACCCCTTCAAGCGACAGTGGCAACCCCATGTAGGCGGACCAGACCATCGAACATCGCCATGCTGATGGATCAAGATAACCCCTGACTGTATCGGCTGTAATACTGTAACTGCAAAAATACTGTGGATAATTACGTCTGAGCCACACCGACAGGCAGACCCGCTCGAACTGACTATTGAAAGCCCATTTGATCACGGCATCATCCACCAGAGCTGCAATCACTTCTGAGGGTATTTCTTCACCATTGGCCAGATCGACTACCTGTGTCTCGCCGCTATCCACCGCATAGCCGAAAAGCAGAATGTCAAAATTTTGCGATTCTGAATATTTGTATACACCAGCCTTTGACAAATCCACATCAGAGAACGACTCAATATCAATAGTTAAATTTTTCATTTCCAAATCTCCGTCCTTATATAAACAAGAGCGGCAGGGATTAATCCCATTGCCGCCCGGTGATGTTTTTTACTACTGTTTCTGCTCGTCTTTCTTCTTTTTTCGTTCGGAACGGATATCGTCACGAATAAAGGTTATAAACATATACGCACTACCGCTCATATAAATAACGGCGAGTCCTATGAATAGAACTGTTAAAATCTGATTAACCATTGTTTTACCTGCTTTCTAAATTTTTCTCTGTTGACCAATTCTCACCATACTGATTATTTGTCCGTTTTAAGCCAGGAAGTCATCATCGTCTTCGGTTGCGAAATCATCCTCAGCTCGTGCTTTTCCGCCAAGATTTTCTCCATCTTTGATCTTTTGCAGGTTGTTTAAGTTGCAGGCAATCCCTTTATTGCCGTTGGTATTGAATGCATAAAAGTTAATACTTGCCCGGCCATAGACGCCACTATAGACTTCAGATCGGTCGATGATTTCCTGGCGATTGACATCCACGATGCCGGGAGCAGTGGTACTGTTGGCATTCAGGAAATAGCAGTTTTCATAGGCGGGATCATCGGGTCTTTCAGTATCGCCATCTCGAAGTGGCGTCTTTAAAACTGATAATGCCGGAACGCTTCTCCCCGTTCCCTTCAATTTAGATTCGCCTTCCTTGTAAGCTGCTTCAATTGCGGCCTTGATTTTTGTCACGGTTTTTGTGTCTGACTTCGGAATGATGAGGCTGACACTGTACTTCGGTGTGCCGCCATTGATGCTCTTTGGCTCCCATACGTTCGCATAACTCCAACGGGTGTCGGATCCGGTAATTACCTTCATGGGATTTACATTTTTTACATTTGACATAATATTGTTCTCCTATTCTTCTATAAAATCATTTTTGGCTGTGTTCATTGCCGATCGCTTGTCGCTCTCCGGCACGAGTGTTGGTTTGCCCTGGGGTCGGCAGATGAGCTGACCGAGAACTTCTTCAAATTGTTTCTTGCCAAGTGCAGATGTCATTGCGGTTATACCCAGCAGTTTCTGCTCATAGGGATTAAACCCGGCTGCAACAGCAGCATCCGCAACTGCCGTTTCATCGATATACTTGCGGTTGGCTCGGCCTTCGACCAGTTTCCATCCCGCCCACTCTTTACCAGAAATTGCGGCTTGTAGGGCAAATGCCTTGATGTCCGATGCCCAGGACACCAGATCATCTACTTTGAGAAGAATCGCTTCAATTTCTTCATCCTCCAGTGTGGCCGGCATCGCAAAATCATAACGGGCCAGTTCCAGGTTGTGTTCGGCACGTTTTCTGCAGGTCGCTTTTGCCTTACAGAAATAGCAGTGTTCTCCAGATTCAAATTCACCGTCGCCTTTATAGGCCAGTCGGGCGGCTGGAGCAAGAACATCGTCGGCCCACTGCAGCAGTTCAGCTTTCGACAACATATAGGTGCTGATGTTTTCCCGTCTCGGCTGGTAAATTATAGTGTTGATGGTGTCAAAATCAAAAATACCATCAAATAACTCGACTGCCCCAAGTGAATAACAGAGCATTTGTGGGTTGTTCTCGGCTTCCACCAGGATTCCTTTTCCGTGCTTATAGTCAATTACGGATAATGTACCGTCGGCGATAATGACACAGTCGCCAGTGCCGAAGCCTGACTCGACCCACCTGCTAAAATCCAGTCGGTGTTCAATTAATACCACCGGATCGGAGCAGGTTTCTTTGGCCTTAGCCACCTGCTCCATTACATAGAGGGCATAATTTTCGGCACAGTTTTCCATTTCCTCATCGTAAAAAGAAAGATCTGCCGTTGGATCCGTTGTTTTCATGCCAAGCATCGATTCCAGTTTAAACTGGCAAAGGCTATGGGCTTCACTTCCCTGTTTTGCGTAGTCACTGCCCTTATCTTCGAAATTTTCACAGAGTCTGGCCGATGGCGGGCATCGGATCCAGCGATGGCTTGATGAAGCTGATAATAAGGCATGGCTCCGATCTGTAGGGTTTGTACCTTGGCCATTAATCACTTGCTGCTTTTTCATCAGATCATCTCCGCATCTTTTAGCAGCGCTGGGTATTTTTGCGGATCGATCTCCGACAGCTTGGATGCCCCGTACTTTGTCAGTAGCTCTCTTACCGCTGCGGTATGGCCCATGCGGGATTTATCAGCAAGTACCGCTCTCACATCTTCCAGTTTGATTTCTGCCAGTGCTTCAAGATTTTCAACGATCGGTTCTTCCGCAGAAACAGCTTGATTTGCCACTTCAACTGGCTCATTTTCCAGCATCGCATCAACAACCGCCTGCAGACTATCTGCCAGGGATCGGACATCGGAAATAACGTCAAGCAGTCGTTTTTTTCGACTCATGGCCTTTACCTCCTCCAATCTGATGGATTTCCACCGTTTCAACCGAATCTCCGGGAGTGAGTACCAGCACATTTACTTTTTCACCAAACAAAAATTTCAGCAATTTGTTCCGAACCTGTACTGACCCACTTTTAATAACGGAAGATTCTCTACCGTCTTGTTGTGCAATACTTATTGACACCTTGTGTTTCAAACTCATTATTTTGTCGCTCCTTTCCGGGAATGTTAATCATTCCTCTGTCCATATGCGAAAACTAAGGGGGATTCGAACCCCCTATTTTTAGATTTTTTTTCGGAGATTGTTAAATATCTTTTTGAGTCTATTTCGAATCGCCGCTTCACTGACTCCTTCCTCGGCTGCAATATCAACGTAGGTGCGGCCTTCATAAAACACTTTTCGAATTAAAGCTTTTTGCTGCGGCTGCAGGGTATCAATCGCTGATCTTAATTTTGCCAACCGATCTTCATACTCATTTGCGTCGATTGACTGAATGAGGCTCTCCATCGGGTTGGGTTCCGGGTCAATCAGATAGGGATTACGGTCGGTGGCGTCTTCATTACTCGCATCCTGGTAAGATTCGAGATGAACCGGAGTATGGTAATCTTCTCTACGACTAGCATCAACCTCGTTATCATCCCATTCGTGGAGCGTATTAATTAGGACATTGCTTACTCCATCTTCGCCGGGAATTATTTCAATTTTCATCCCTCTGGCTGGATAATAAGTGTAGCTGAGCCGATTCTTCTCTGGGGTTTTAAACTTTCTCATTAAAGTTTCCTCGTCTTTCCCCTGGATGGTTTGGGCGACAAGGATACAAAAAGAGCCGATGCACTGGTACGCACCGACTCCGATACCTAAAAATGGCATAGTAAAGCACGGTGGGTACATCAGTAACTTGTCCACAGCTAAGCTGTGTTCAAGACTCTTGATGTATCCCGCCGCCTTAATGCGCATCTCAGGCTTTGAGATAAATTTTTATGAGAAGATTCATTCTCTGGATTTTTTCGTTCATGACAAAATTTAACTTGTCAAACTATTTATTATTTTTTCGAGTGTAAATTTCTGCAGTTTTGAATTTTTTTACTTTTTTGTGATATAATAGTTTCAAAAATGTGTTAATTTACACTTTTTCATTTGATAAAATAAAAAATCCTCAGAGATTTTTCTTCTCTAAGGATTAATTTATAGTTAATTAAGTAAGTTTCAACAGTTAATGAAGTTAATAAATTTAATATGGTTAATAATTTGTGAAATGAGGGTTATTCAATGACAAAATACGAAAATCAGCGCCTTTGTGGTGGTACCTTTTTCGTGCTTTTACAACAAGCAAAAAAACAACGCACTAGTCAACGCAAAAAAATCGGTGGAGATACTGATGGTCTCTCTGAGCCTGAAATGCTGACCCAACTAATACGTGTTGCATATCCAGAATATAAAGAAGCCACTAAAGATTCATTTAAAACGATTACATCAAGCTATAAAACATGCCGTATTGCATCTGGTGCCTACTTGCCATTTAAAAAATTAGACATTCAATCAGCATTTGACGTTCAAATAAAAAATCACTATGCTCAATCTTTGATTTCAATGTCCAAATTTACAAATTTTTTTATAGATGTCAATCACAGGGGCAATTGGCTAGTGGTTGCATTACTTGAATTGATCGAATCTGATAATAGTATTAGTGATGATGATTTGTTTTATATTGAAGATAATGTGGTGCCTATCAACAAAAAAGCAATGCTCAAAATGACAGATATCAAATTTCAATCTTTTCTTCTTGGTTTATGGCATTTTATTGTTACTAAACGGCCTGATAACAATGTTGGTCGAGATACATTTAACAGTTGGCATGAAGCAGGAAATACTAAAAGAGCACCTCGAAAATTTATAAGCGACATAGGTAACAAGTCTAATAGAACAATTAGACTTCAAATTCTTGATCATTCGAATGAAAGAAAACTGTTTGAAATACCCTCTACTGGTTTAAATCAACACTTGAAGTATAAATTAAAAGGGAATACTATGTCTGCTGAAATACTGAAACCGACTGAAGATTTTTCAATTTATTTGCAGAACACATATGATAAATATAGTTGCATAAAAACTCTCTTATATAGTGATCAGCCTAGAAAGTTCTATGATTTTTATGTTTGTAATAACGTTTATCAAAAAATCAATTCTTCACAAAATACCTATCTGCAAAAATATATTTTTAATACCACTATTAATGATCTTATTGATTATTCTAATTTCATCATCCTTTCGGGAACCGGTGGTCTGGGCAAATCTATGATGATGAGACACTTGCTGTTGGATGCTATAAAAAATTACGAAAAAATCAATCGTATTCCAATTTTCATTTCCCTGAAAGATTTCAGTGAAAACATTGAAAACTTTGTTGAATATATTTATGCGCTATTCAATTCACTTGATGGTGAGATTGATATTTCAAAGTTTGAAGAGCTTCTCTGTAACGGAGACCTTATTCTGTTATTTGATGGTTTGGATGAAATAAATTCTTCATTAAGAGAGCATTTCGAACGTAATTTTAGCACTTTTTCAGACAAGTATTCAAAAAATATGTTTGTGATATCCTCGCGACCTTTTGGAAATTTTGTTTCATTTAACCGCTTTACAGTGCTGCACCTTGAGGCATTTTCAAAAGTCCAAGCCTTAGAATTAATAGATAAATTGGATTTCAGATCTGATGAACCAGCGATTAAAACAAATTTCAGAAATGAGTTGAATAACTCATTATACTGGAGTCACCGTGAATTTACTCAAAACCCACTCCTCTTGACCATTATGCTTTTAACATATGAATTGTTTGCAGAAGTTCCATCAAAAATGCATGTATTTTATCATGAAGCTTATCTTGCTTTATCACAAAAACACGATGCTAGCAAGGGCGCTTTCAAAAGAGCCTTAAAAACAGGGTTAACTTCTGATAGATTTTCTGATAATTTTGCAGAATTTTGTGCAAGAACATACCGCGATGAAAAATTTGAACTTACCGATATTGAATTTACAAAGTATTTTGAAGCCCTTGCAGAACGCAAAAAAGATGTGATTCAATTCGATGTAACTGACTTTATTCACGATCTGGTTTCAAATATGTGTCTCATGTATTACGAAAGTGGAAAATATCATTTTACTCACAGATCATTCCAAGAATATTTTTGTGCATTGTTTTTTTCTAAACAGAAAGATAAAAACTTGCAACATATTGGAGCCTTTTTTGATAGTAAACACATCGGAACTTTCGGAACTTATGGAGACAAAACTTTTTATATGCTATATGATATGATCCCTGAAAAAGTTGAAGAATATATCTTCATTCCATTTCTTACGAATCTTTTTAATGAATGTGATAATGGTAATGGATATTGGACATTCTTGGAGAACATGTATCCGGTTATTAGCTATGAATCTGGTTTTGTGCCTGATTCTTATGAAAACACATCTTCGTCTTTTATGTACAATTTTATCGTTCAGAGTAAAAATTTGCATGAAATTGTTGACACCAGCGATTTCCCTTTTTATGAAGAATTCATTACCGATGAATACGGTTATTACAATGAAAATTGGCTCTATGAATTTGAACCCGAATCGTGGGTGCTATCAGATCTTAATGACATTGAGTTGGAATACAAACGTGAATTTGGCGTTCCTGATATTGAGGGCTATTATTTAGATTTTAGTATTAAAGGTATTCTCGAACAAAAAGAATCTTATCTTGAATTACTAAATGTTTTGAACGATGACGAATTTGCTCTAAAAAAAGAATATAATAATGTACGAAAGTACCTTGGAAAACTAATAAAAGAACAAACAGCAACAGGCAAAGATTTATTTGATTTCTTTTGACATTTTAAATACGACCTTGTGAAAAAATCTCAGATTTTTCTGACAAATTATGAAAATTACTGATCAGTAAAAGAGTTTAAGAAAGTTGAAGATGGTGAATATCATGCAAAAAGAAATCAATCTATATGGATTGTTGAAAACAAAGGAAATCATTGCAATTCTTGATGGTGACACAAAATATGGTGACTATGAATTTGATGATGGCACGATTATAACTGTTGCCATGCCATATCTCAGCGGACCCGTCCTTTGTAGCATTTCTACGCTATTTGGTTTACCAAAGTCCTATACTTGGGGCGGTGCGAATTTAAGTCGGTGGGAATACCTTGACAACTTATTAGAACTCTGCATTAAACAAAACCGTTGTTCAGATTTATTATCGTATTTATTTTCCAAGAAGCAATTTTCAAAAATACTATCGGGGCACGGTGCTGATGAAATCGAGAAGGCTTACAAACATATCACCGAGACAATTATTCAAAAAATCAGTGGATTATTGTACTTTGGCGGAAATGAATTAACAGTTATTGGCAACCAATTTGTTATTCGAAAAATTGGCAGTAAAGCTATAGTTCAGGCCCCAAAAATTAAGTCGATCGACCGTGAGTACATTAAAAGTATATCCGACCGTGCTATGCAGGACGTGGAACATGGAAATTTTGATAGTGCAATCACAAAATCCAGAACTCTACTTGAAGAATCATTTTGCTATGTTATCGAAAAGAAAAATGACATGCCGTCAGATAACGGTGATATTTTAAAATTGTATAAACAGGTCAGAATACTTTATAATATGCATACTGATCCAGGAGCAGACAAAAGAATTAACACACTTCTTTCTGGGTTAAACAATATTGTTTCCGCTATTGCAGAAATGCGGAATAAGGATAGCGATGCACACGGTGTTGGTGCAAACCGGATTGCTATCGATGAACACCATGCACGTCTACTTGTAAATTCGGCAATGACGATGGCAGATTTTATATTATCTGTTGAAACATAAGCGAAAAGAGCGAACTGAGTCTAGTTGTAATTTTACAAAGTCGCAAATCTCATCAAATTACTTCGAAAAAATGCTTTTGTGTGGACATTATTTCTTCTCTTCGAAGCGTATCCACACATGACCAATTTTCGCAAATCCACCCAGTAAGAGATCTCAAAATGCACACCCCTTTTTAAAAATGCACCCTTTTGCACACCCCTACTCTTATCCAAAACTTTTCTACATTTGACCGAGCACTCTAAATTTAGACAACCAACTTTTTTATTTTTTTAAATTTTTGTCAGCTCTCAAACCCCATTCTAAAGCCATTTCTAACAAAAAATACAAAAGCCACCTCATCACAAAGCGGCCTTTATTGTATCAAAATCTATATTCTTATTTGGTGGAGGCGGTGGGAGTCGAACCCACGTCCGAAAATCCATTCACAGGAGCTTCTCCGAGTGCAGTCATTGTTTATTTTCTTA
>NZ_CAKMJU010000009.1:0-23799 GCF_927416815.1 uncultured Acetobacterium sp.
TTTATTTTTTCTTGTTTTGCGTAATTTCCTATTAAATAAAAAAAGAGCTTTCGCTCTTTTTTTGATGCAATTAAAGTCCGCAACACTTTTTGTATTTTTTGCCAGAACCGCAAGGACAGGGGTCATTTCGGCCGACCTTTACCTCATTGACCACGGTTTTTGATCGTTTGTATTCTTTTTCCAGCTCAATCCGCTGCTCTTCTGTAAAAAAGTTATCCCATTCCTCCAGGCTATAAAGCCAGTCGGCCGGAACTGCCAGCATATTTTTATAAAGCTTGGCAAAATCAATTTCCAACTTAATTTGGGAATCCAGTTCAATCGTCTCAAGATCAATGGGCGCTGTCAGACTATCGCTGATACCATCCAAAAAGCCCATGTACTGGGGCGGAACCATCTTGCTTTCGTTAATCAGATCTTCTACCACACCGGAAATGGTGGTGATTTTCTCCTCGAGAATCTTCTGGTACAGAACTTTTTCATCCGCACAGTATTTTTCCCAAAAGGCATTTTGTTCTTCCTGGGTGTTGCAATTCTCTTCGATGTAGTTTTTCCAAGCATCGTATAAACTCATTCAATTTCTCCTCATAGTAGTCTAGTCTAATTATATCGCAAAACTACCGGGAGTTAAACCATTTTCTGACAAACCCCTTAAATTACTTGACCAATTCAATGGTAATCGGATTCACAAAGGGAGGCTCACTCATGCCGACCTGATTCTTGATCGACATTTTGATGGTCTGACCCTTCTCTGGCACAAAATCGAGGCTGTCAAAGCCCTGCATATTAACCCTGGCCTGATTAAAATTCTCATCATCCAATACTGTTACCAGCAGTTCTGTATCACTAACCTCGTCAATGGTGGCGGTAAAGCTGACGCTGTCCGCCATTTCATCGGATGTCGTCGTGGCGTTGCTGTTACAACCAACGACTACACCCATTACCAGGATCGCCGCGACTGCCAAGCCAATTCTTTTTTTCATCTTGTCCTCCTAATTTTTTTTATAGATCTCAATCACTTCTATATAAACAGCGCCAGGCTGGTTTTGCTTAAGGCTGCTTAAATTTAAATGCTCTTGTTGATTATAATCGTATTACAGTTTACAATGATTGTATGATAAAACAAATCGAAAGGAATACTAAATTGAAAAACAACAAACCAGACCAAACGAAACTAAAAAACAGTAAGCATCGACCAGATGAGCAATTGGTCTCGGTCTTTATAAAATATTTGAGTTTTGCATTAGTTGCTGCTATTATCTTAAATGTGTTCTTGAATCTTTTTTTGCTACCCCTTTTAGGCGACAACCCCTTGTTTAGCATCCTGTTTACAATTATACCCAGTTTATTGGTTTATATTATCATATCCCGTTTAATTCGCAAGAAATTAAGCTATCTCAAAACCTTGCAAAAGGGCTCCGAGCGAGTTGCCGCCGAGAACTTTGACTCGTATATCCCGCTCCAGGGCAATAACGAACTCACTGATATTGCTAATAACGTGAACCTGATCCATGATTTGTATGAGGCTAAAAGCAAGGCCGAATCGCTTGCCAAGATGGAAAATCACCATATTATTACTTCTGTTTCCAACGAAATTCATGCCCCCTTAACCGGGATCATCGGCTATCTTGAACGGATTCAAAACCCTGATGAACGTGACTTTTCCAAAAAAGAAGCTTACTTAAAGATCGCCCTGAAAAAAACATATCAGATTATCAGCTTTATTGATGATCTTTTTGAGCACGCCTTTACCGATAATGGCAAGGGCTACTATCAGTTCAAGGTCTACAATGGAAAACCCCTGATTCATCAGCTACTAAATTCTTCGACCCAGGTACTAAAAGAAGCTGGATACGATGTTGTCGAGGAAAACTGCATTGAACGGGATTTCTCCCTTTGGGTTGATCTCGAACAGCTACAACGGATTTTTGACTATCTGACTTCTAATATTATTAAGTATGCCGATCCCGACAAGCCTATCGATTTTGGCCTGATTCTCAATAAAAACGAACTCTGCATTATTCTGCGGAATAAAACCATTAAAAACCCCGAAGCTGCTGGCAAAAAGACCATTGGTGCTGAGGGTTCCAGCCTGGACTCCTGCCGAAAAATCATCTCCCGCCATCAGGGACGGATCGACTACTATCAGCTCAACCAGCTATTTAAGGTCGAACTGATTCTGCCCATTCATCAGTAATTTCTCGCGTTATTTAAGACTCCCGCTGGATTCTGAGGTTGTCGATAAACTACCGTACCGACCAATGACCGAGGGGTCAGACCCTTGTTAATCTGTTGTTCGCCGCGGAATCGGACAGGCACTGCCATGTCCGCTCCGATGCGTAGGGTCTGACCCCTAGGTCACAACATGATGTAACAATTGTCGGTACTAGGTTATCTTTTTTGACTGTCTGAGACTCCCGCCGGAGTCTTTTTTTATTGTCAAAAAGTCTTAAGAATTTGACTAACCCGATCTTCATAATTAACGCTTATACTTAAACTATCAGCAAATCCGCTGCGAATAAAAATTAGGATAGACAATCAGTAAAAATAAAGTGCTTGACAATCACTTTATTTCGTATTATTGTATTAGTTACTTAATACAATAATACGAAAAATTAAGAACCAGTTTTTAATTTAAAAAACCAAGAAAAGTTAAGAGGAGATGTTATGAAGAAAAAAGGAATTATTTTATGTGTTGTGATCGGGGTAGCCCTATTAGTAGGCGGGGGTGCCTATGTTTATGCCAATTCCAAGCCCACTCCTGAAATTGCTGTAAAAACCGCCCCGCTGGCAAAGGCAAACCTGCAAAACACGATTTCTGCCACTGGCGTGATCGAAAGCTATACAACCGTCAAAATCAGCGATAATAGCAATGACAAAATCGAAAAACTTTATGTTTCGGTTGGTCAATGGGTCGATAAAGACGATTGGTTATGTCAGCTCTACAATAAAGCTGATGACAGCTACAGCTACGTCAAGGCTACTACTAGTGGAACCATCACGGCGATGAACGCCGTTAAAGGCAACCTTGCTAATGGCGAACTTTTTACCATTGAGGACACCAACGACCTTAAGGTTCGGGGCAAGATTAAGGAAGCAGACCTCAATCATATTCACAAAAACATGCCGGTGTTAGTTAAATCTGATGCCACCGGAGATCAGGTATTCCCCGGCAACCTGACTAAAATCGCCCCAACGGCCATCAAAAACGAAACCACCACTGCCAATTCAGCAGCAACCAAGGCTGAATTCGAGGTTGAAATTGATCTGCCCGCCGATACCACCGGATTAAAAATCGGGATGACCAGTCGCTTAAACATTGTCAGCGAAGAACGTAATGATGTTTTCTGTGTTCCCTATGAGGCGCTGGTAATCGATGATTCCGGTCAATCCTGTATTTATCTTGCCAAAGAAAATCCTGTCGAGCAAGGCTCCTTCACAGTCGAATCGATTCCGGTAACCACGGGTCTGGAAACCGATTCATTAATCGAAATCGCCGGTGATCAGCTCAGTGTCGGAATGGCAATCGTCGTCCAGCCTCAAACTGTTGTGCCGGGAATGGCTGTTGCTGTCGAAGCGGGGGTATAAATGATGCGAAATAAAATTATTGAAATGCGGGGGATCGTCAAATCCTATTATCTGGGAACCCCCAATGAACTGGAAATTCTCCATGGTATCGATCTGGATGTTTATGAAGGTGAGTTTTTATCGATTGTCGGTGCCTCCGGTTCCGGCAAATCGACCCTGATGAATATCCTGGGTGCCTTGGATCGCCCCACCAAGGGGCAATATTACTTGGATCATTTGCCGATGGAAAATGTCCGCGACGATGGGCTATCAAAAATTCGCAATAAGAAAATCGGCTTTGTCTTCCAGACCTTTAATCTGATTCCCCGTTCGACCGCCTTAAAAAATGTCGCCCTGCCGATGCTTTACGGCGGCATCCCCCGCAGCGAGCGATCGCGACGAGCCGCTGAACTCCTGCAACTGGTGGAAATGAGCGGCCGTTCCCATCATCGTCCCAATGAATTATCGGGCGGACAAAAACAACGGGTAGCGATCGCCCGAGCGATGGCTAATGATCCGGCAATTATTCTGGCCGATGAACCAACTGGAGCACTAGACACCCATACCGGCCGCCTGGTCATGGATATTTTTCATCGACTCCATCAGGAACAGGGTAAAACCATTATTCTGATTACCCATAATGCCGAATTGGCTCAAGAAACAGAACGAACCATCCGACTTCGGGATGGTGCCATTGTCGATAACCGCAAGAATAGCCAATATCAATTGGAGGGCTACTATGAATCTGTTTGAAAATATCCGCCTAGCCCTGGAGGGCTTGCGCGCCAATAAGATGCGGGCGCTGTTAACAATGCTGGGTATTATCATCGGGATTTCCTCGGTGATGGCGATCTCTACCCTCGGTTCGGCGATGACTGGCTCGGTCTCAAAAACGATGGACAAAATCGGCGGGAAAAATATTATGGTCTACGTGAGTGCGAAGAACTACGAGGTGGCTTCGGCATTTCAAGACGATGACTATGTGACCCCGGAAGAATTGGAAAACTTTAAATCAACCTATGCTGACGAGGTTAAAGCGATTAG
This sequence comes from uncultured Acetobacterium sp., assembly GCF_927416815.1. NCBI lineage: Bacteria > Bacillati > Bacillota > Clostridia > Eubacteriales > Eubacteriaceae > Acetobacterium > uncultured Acetobacterium sp. The sequence continues at coordinate 4,609 of NZ_CAKMJU010000009.1, forward strand.
TACCTCCAGTCCGTTAGGCGCCGGCCAGCTCAGCAAAGGTTATATTCACCGGGACGTCACCCTCACCGGGGTCAACCCCGACTATGGCATGGTTAATAATATCAACCTGGTCCAGGGACGCTTTATCACCCCCCGCGATATTCAAGGTGACCGTCGTGTCGTCATCATCGATACTACCATCCGCAACAGCCTGGTTGGGGTTCATGGCGATGCTTTGGGGATGGAAATTCAAGTCGATACCCAGAATACCGATGAAACCTATACCGTCATTGGGGTTTATGAAAAGCTGGTCATTGATAATCCGCTTTTTTATATGGGTGACGAAAGCCGGATCGAGTGTTTTATTCCGATTTCAACCGCGATGGCTTTAAACAGCGAAACAGCCACTGTTTCCGGATACACGAATTTTACCATCATGGCGACCTCCGGCACCGATTCAGCCGCCTTTTCTCAGACCAGCAAGGAACATTTTATTAAAACGCTGGCAAACACGTCTGATTTCACCATCGAGGTTCAAAGTCTAGAAGCGATCGCCAGCGAGGCCACCGGAATGCTTGCCACCTTATCCCTGGGAATCTCGGTGATTGCCGGAATCTCACTGCTAGTCGGCGGGATTGGGGTGATGAACATCATGCTGGTATCGGTCACTGAGCGAACCAAGGAAATCGGCATCCGTAAGGCTTTAGGTGCCCGCAATTCGGCGATTCGCAGCCAATTTATTATCGAGGCGATAATCATCTGCCTGATTGGCGGGCTGATCGGCGTAGGACTTGGTTCCGTCCTCGGAATCATGGGCAGTACCCTGATGAAATTCCCGTCAACACCGCCCATTGGCCCGATGATCATTGCCCTCTGCTTCTCGATGGTCATCGGGGTCTTCTTTGGCTTTTATCCGGCCAATAAGGCTGCCAAGCTGGATCCGATTGATGCCCTGCGGTATGAGTAACTGCACTGCTTTATCCGCCTGGGAAATTCTGTAAAATTGGATCTGATCGTTTAAAAGCTTCATCCTCCACTTCATTTTGAAGCGATGGATGAAGCTTTTTTTACTTAAGCATCTCAAGCCCATTAAAAATCTCATCCACCCCTTGATAACAGGCAGGAATCGTATACGTAGTCATTCTACTTTCCTCTTTTATCATCTCACTCAAGGAGCGTCTGGCATCGATTGTGGTCTCCATTCGATGGCATCCTGTAAACCGGCTTCAGCGGCTTTGCTTATCCAGCGTCGGCCTTCTACCTGATTCGGTTGCGTGCCGATGCCACCAAACAAGAGTCGGCCTGCACCAAACATCCCCCACTTGTCAGCCAGCTCCGCGGACTTCCGATACCAGGTAAACGCCTGTTTTTCATCCTTTTCCACGCCATATCCGTTTTCATAGGCGTCGCCGATATTGTGCATGGCGGTGGCATGGCCTTGAGCCGCGGCTTGGTTAAACAGCTTAAATGCGGTTTTGTAATTTTGCTTGACACCGCGCCCGTGGTGGTAGTAAAAGCCCAATTTAAGCTGGGCATCGCTGTGTCCCTGCCGGGCTGCTTTTCTAAACCAGCGGGCCGCCTTTTTAAAATCAGGCGGTGTGACATCATAGCCATAAATATAACCCAGCATATACTGGCTGTGGCACGAGCCTTTTTGAGCCGCCTTGTGATAGAACTGCAGCGCTTTTTTCCTGTTTTCTTGGGTACCATAGCCCCAGTAACGGCAGTAAGCCGCCCATTCCCAGCCGAGGCCATTATCCGCTTGCGCTGCCTGGATAAAATAGTGAAAAGCCTTTTGCTGATCCGGTGGTATCGCGCCGACGCCGTGTAAATGCATGGTTCCCAGTCGTATAAGCGCATCAGTCTGACCCAATTTTGCCGATTTTTCAAAACAGCTGACCGCTTTCTCATAATTGAATAATGTCTCATCATAGCCGTAAATCATCCCCATCATGTAGTAACTGTTATAAAGACCCTGCTTGGCTGCTTTTTCATAGCAAATCAAGGCTTCTTGCCTGTTTTGCGGAGCCCCTTTGCCCTCATACAAACAGTGACCCACCCATTCCCAACCGTTGGGGACATCTTTCTCGGCGGCCTGGACAAAATATGTGAAAGCCTTTTCCTGATCCGGCGCCATGTCACCCGCGCCGTCAAAGTACAAATTCCCGAGCTCAACCAGCGCCTCATCATCTCCCGCAGAAGCTGCCAACTCCAGGCTTTTTACAGCTAAGTCCGGGGCTATCTCTATTTCTTCAGACTTGTACAATGCGATGCCCAGACCAGTAATTAATTTCGCATCGCCCATTTTGGCAGCCAGCGATAAATAATGAAGTGCTTTATCCGCATCTTTGGGCGTGCTTTTTCCCTTGATCAAGCATTCTGCCAGCGTGATCTGTGCGCTACCGATCCCCTTGTCGGCAAGCTCAGTGAGAATTGACAACCCTTTTTCGCTGTCCTGCGGGGCGGCATTACTGTCTAGATATCTTAACGCAACACTGATAAGCGGATAGTATTCGCCATACTCTACCGCCTTTTTCGCCCAGATTTCGTTGATATCAATCCCATATGTGCTTCTCTGTGCAAGCTCAAAAACAGCGGCCTGATATCCTTTTTGAGCTGCCTTTTCCATCCAGCTAATGGCTTTGTCACTGTCAATCTCTACCCCAAGACCGGCTACGTGTATCCATCCCAGCAGGTATTCAGCACATCCTTCTTGCACCGCCATCCCGCACGCGTCTTCATCGATCCATTCCACTGCATGCGTTAAGTCCGCAGACAGCGACGACGACCCCTCATTTCCATCAACGTCTTTATTTTGCACTGCCAATGTGAGCAAACGGTAGGCCTCGGCATAATCCGCCAGCACATCGTCCCCATCAAGATACAACGCAGCGGCGGCAGTTTGGGCAGGGGCGTAGCCATGCTCCGCCGCACGATGGTACCATAAAAGCGCCTTTTCTTTGTCCCTATCAACACCAAGCCCCTGCTCATAGAGAGCCCCCAGCAGGTATTCTGCCTGTGGGTTGGCGCTCCTGACGGCAACTTCAAGCTCCTGTCGGGCATCATCGTATTGGTGTATTAAAAGATCGTCTTTTGCGAGCTCAAGATAAGCTTCGCTTTCAATGGTGAGTTCGATATCGCCTGAGGGCTGATGATTCCAATTTTTCATTGTTCGGTTCCTTTGGTATTCTGATGGAATAAAATTACTTCTATACTATTAGCCGGATCCGTCACTTACCGCCTGACCTACTTTTGCAGCAGCGCCCCAGGCAGCATTATAAATTGTGCACTTTTCCATTTACGACCCATTCCTGACTGTCTGATATTCTTTTCTTGTTTACGGACAATTTATGTTCAGATATTTACTATTCATTGCCCTTGTTTTTTCAATGGCAATCGGGGTCTTCTTTGGCTTTTATCCGGCCAATAAGGCCGCCAAGCTGGATCCAATTGATGCCCTGCGGTATGAATAATACTGTCTTAGCAGCTAATTTGCAAATCCCTAAAAAACGCTTGCCAGCTAAACTGGCTAGACCATCTGATTCACTTAATGTAGGTAACCGTGGTCGCCAACAGGGGCAGATCGGCGGTCGTAGAATCCTCGGTTTGATTGGCAACGCCAATCTCCCCGGAAACAAGTTTGGCGTAGGCATCCTGATAATCCTGCTGGGAGAAACTTCTAAAAGTTGAAGTATCCATAGGCAGACCGATTCCATTGTTAGCGGCTGAAAATGTCTGGGTGGTGCCGCCCGCGAACGCATTGCTGTAGTAATCTTGAATGCCGCTATAAACAGAACTGGTGACCATCTTCATGGCCGAGGTGATCACTGTTTTAGATAGGTCACTCTGATCTACATCGACGCCAATGACCTTGGCATTGTCATGCTCCTCAGCGGCATCGATCACGGATTCCACGATGGCGCCGCCACATGTAAAGATTACCTCAGTTCCCTCAGCATACCAGGCAGCAGCCTTCGCCTGGATTTCCGGATTGCCAATAAAGGTGCCCGTATAGTTATACTTAATTTCGGTGTCAATTCCCAATTCCTGGGCTGCTAGATTAGCCCCCTGAACAAATCCATAGCCATAACGAATCACTGCGGGAACGGCCAGTCCACCCATAAAACCAAGTTTGCGGTGACCATCTTTGACAGCGGCATAGCCAGCCAGGAATCCGGCCTGTTCCTCCTGATAGAGAATTGACAAGACGTTTTCACCAGTTTTTGAAACCGTATTTGCTGCATCGTGGGGCTCCCCATCGACCAGAATAAAGGCAACATCAGGGTAGCGATCCTGGGCAATAAAAACCGCGCTTGCAAATAAATAGCCGGGACAAACAACTAATTTAGCACCCTTTGCGATGGCTTGATCGATGCTTTCAACATAGGAATCGGTGGTGCCTTCTTCCGGCTCGTAGTAGGCATAGGTTACTCCGTTTTCTTTGGCATATTGTTGGACACCCTGCCAGGCCGCCTGATTAAAAGATCGATCGTCAATGTGGCCAAGATCGGTAATCAAGGCGAGTTCAATTTTTTCTGAAGACTCTGCTGACGAGCTTACCCCGGTGTCTTTTGGTGATGTACAGCCCAGGACACTAATCAATATCATACCGATCCCAAGAATTACCCCAATTGTTTTTTTCTTATTCTTCATTTGCTACTCCTTTTCTGAATCATTTTTTCAGCCTTGGCTATCTCGATCTCCTAGTCGATCACCCTTTAGCCGCGATCGTTTCTTCCACTGTTTTCTTAACATTTGAACCTAAAACCATATTATCAGTCGTTTACCTTGAAGTCCACTTTTTATGATGGGACTTTCGTCTGTCATGTTTGCAAACTTTTAATATTTAATTTCTATGATCTGGGGATGTTACATCGTTTAATAAGTTAGTACACACCGGTCGCTTTCAATCACCGATGCTATCTTTTTTTCCGTCTCATACAGCGAATCCGCACCTTCATCTCCGGATTTACCTGCCGCGATTCGGTGATTTTCTGCAAGGCTTTATTGTAGGTAAAATCATCCAGATTGTTGGCCTTGAGATAAATCATGGTCATTTCCGGAAAAACCGTAAAACTGCTGGTAATCGCCCAGGCAACCGCCATCTTCACATAATAGTTGTCGCAGTCAATGGCATTGAAATTTCGAAACATCGGCTCCAGATAAAGATCTTCAACAAAATAAGCAATAAACATCACCACCCCAAAACGGATCTCGTAAACTTCATTGGATTGGAGGTATGGTTGTAAAAAATTCCATACCTCCTCTTTATGCTTTTTTGTGAATTTCAGGCCAGTACAGAAGCTATCGCAGACTGACCAGTTGTCAATCTTTGGGATAAAGGCTTCGATCAGCGCCAATCGTTCTGGCAGTTCGACATCCACATAACCGATCACCATCCCTTGTAGCATGGTCTCCTCAAAGCTATCATCCCGGGCGGTTTCCAAATAGGATCGCCAGTCTCCTTTGGCAATGCTTTTGCCGATCTTCCGAAGCGCTGGCAGGCGCACCCCTAAGATCGTATCGGTTCCCGGATTTAAACCACTGGAAAACTTCCGGTATTTTTCCTCAGCTAAGGCCATCAGCTCAGCTCTTAAAACTTTTTGATCCATCTCTATTTCCCCCTGTTATTTCAGATAAAACAAAAGCCCCTTTGGGCAGCAATCATGATTGCCGCCCAAAAGGGGCTCTTGCTGACAGTTATTTTAATTTCAACGGTAAGCCGGCAACCAGCAGATAGGCTTCATCGGCCCGGCCGGCAACCAGTTGATTCATTCGCCCGGCAATATCCCGGAAATAGCTGCCCAGCTTATAGGCCGGCACCAGACCCAGACCGACCTCGTTAGAGACCACAATCAGGGTTTTATCCTGACAGACGTCCAGTAGTTTTTCCACTTCGATCTTTATGGCGGTTTCGATTTCGGCGACCTTATCCATCTCGCAAGTGTCGTAATCGACCGGAAAATCGAGCATATTATTGGTAGTCATTACTGTCAGGCAATCAAACAAAACAATCTCAGCTTGTTCAAAAATGGGATTGTCTATCATTGTCTGAAAATCCTTATATTGTTCAATGGTTCCCCATTGCTCGGGTCGCTGCGCCTGATGTTTGGCGATGCGGTCTTTCATGCCATCATCAAAGGCGATCGCCGTAGCAATATAAGCCACTGGCTTGCCCGCTTCCCGGGCTATATTTTCGGCGTAGCTACTCTTGCCGCTACGGGCGCCGCCGGTAACAAATATTAAGTGACCCATTATTAATTCCTCCAGTTTTTAAGAAAAGTCAACAGCTTGGTATTATCTGCTTCTTTTTTAATGGCAATCCGAAAATATGAATCGTCCAGACCGATAAAATCTTCACACGTTCGCAAGGACATGCCCTCTTTTTCAAGGGCAATCTGCAGCTCTGCGACGGTTCCCTTTAACAGCCGACAAAGATGAAAGTCAGCACCACTGGGGTAAACCTTGAGCGTTCTAATCTGGCTTAAGGCGTTAAAGACCCGCTGACCTTCCCCCTGAATATAGCTTTTAGTCTGTTTGGCATAGTCTTTTTCATCATAGACCCCGGTGGCCGCGATCAAAGCCAGGGCATTAACCGTCCAAGGCTCCTTAAAGCCTTCCATTTTCTTGATAATCCCAGCAAGACCGACCCCATAGCCAATCCGCAAACCCGGCAGGGCATAGAATTTAGTCAGCGATTTTAAGATAAAGACCGCTTGTTTCGCTTCTTTGACCAATGAGAGGCTACCGCTTTCGTCAGAAAAATCGATAAAGGATTCATCCAGAAACCAATTGATTTCGGGTCCCGAATGGGCTATCATTTGTCTGATAAAGTCACTTCCATAAAGCCGCCCGGTCGGATTATTGGGGTTGCATAAAAATACTGCCTGGGGCTTTTCGTTTTTGATGACCGCCGTTAATGCTTCCGGGTTAATGGTAAAATCATCTTGCTCGGTTAAGACATGGTGAACCACATCCCAGCCGTAAAGCTTTAATGCCCGTTCATATTCATTAAAGGTCGGTTGAACAATCAGTGCCTTCCCCGGCCCCATGCTTCTGGCAAAAAGATAGATCAGCTCAATCGCGCCATTCCCGAGAATGATATTTTCCGGTTGCACCGCCAGATCATCGGCAATCTTGCCAATCGCTGAAAGGCCGGTGATCTCTGGATATTTGACCAACTCATCAATGCCAGCGATCAGTTTTTCCCGGATTCCCGCAGGAATTCCTAAGGGATTAATATTGACGCTGAAATCCAGCATTTTTTTGTTTTCGCCCAGATACCCGCCGTGTTTATTCATGTTGACACTCCAATTATTTCAGATTCTTTTATCTATTTTTTTTGCTTAAATTCAATGATTGCAAATTCACTTAGTCAAATTCACTTAGTGCAAACTCACTTAGTAGAAATTCAATGATTTTCCAGTTACCTAAACCGAATAAATGATCACTGCCATTAAGGTCGCAAAAACCATCAGGACAACCTCGCTACCATACATAATGGTAATGGTTTCGCGAATATCCAATATTTCCAGCGGGGTTTTGGCATCCCCAATGGTCGGCTTTTCGAGCGTTTCCCCAAAATACTGGTTGGTTCCGCCGAGTTGTATGCCTAAAAGCCCCGCTACCACTGATTCTGGATGAGCCGAGTTAGGACTCTTGTGGTTGTGACGATCCCGCTTAAAAATGCGGCAACCATCATTAAAGGTATATCCCAAAAACATCCCGGCAACGAGCATAAAGACACTGCCGACCCTGGCCGGAATAAAATTGATCAGATCGTCAAATTTTGCCGAGGCATAGCCAAAGTCCTTATAAGGCTCCTGAACATATCCGACCATCGAATCGAGGGTATTGGTTGCTTTATAAAGCATTACCAACATCACTGGATTCAACCAGGGCACTGGCATCAAGGCTCCCAGCAGTAGATAAAAGATCGGTGCTAAAACCCCATCAATGGTATTCTCGGCAGTGGTCTCAACCGTTGCCCGGATGATTTCCTTTTCCTTTAGTTGTGAGGTATCTCGGCCGACAAGATAACCCACTTGAACCCGGGAAACTTCAATATCACCACTCATTAAGGCGGTCATCACTTTACGCACTTCAATAGCCAGTGTTTTAGCCGCCAGCGCGGTAACAATCAAGTAAAGATTAAAGCCGATGTACAGATAAATGTTAATGCTGTAAAGCAGCCATTGCAGACCAAAGACAATCGCTCCGGTCAGACCCAGAACTAAAAATAACAGTAAAAAACCTTTGGCTCTTTTATGCTTGCCATGATTCAGGTTTTTATTTAAAAAGCCGATCGTTTTCCCAATCGCGATAATCGGATGAGGCAGCCAGGGAGGATCCCCGATCAGCCAATCCAACAACACACCGATCAGTATCAGCAAAAACCAAAAACCTCCCCCTAAACCCAGGGGAAGTCCTTCAATTAAATTCAATTTTTAATTTCTCCAATGATTTCCATTATTTGTTCCATATCCAGATTCGCTTCGACCATCTCGGCCAACAGATCATATTGTTCTTCTTTAAAGGCCTTAAAATCAAAGGCTGCCGGACCAGCTTCTAAATTCTTTTTGACGCGCAGCGCTTCAATGATTTTTTCCCGTAAGCCATCGTTGTCAAAGATACCATGGAGGTAGGTTCCCATCACAGTCCCATCTTCGGCGATCACCCCATCGATAGTACCATCTTCGAGTATTGCAAAGGGCTTGGCCTGATCGAGCGCTTCACTAATACCCATATGAATTTCGTAACCTTCGATTTCCATGTCAACCAGCTCTATCCCCATGAAGTTACCCTGAATCTTACCGGCTGTCCGAACCGTTCGTTTCTCTTTTTCTATGGTTGTGACAATGTTTAATAATCCCAAACCGGCAATGCTGCCCTTGGTTGATTCGACCTGGAAGGGATCACGAATTTCTTTGCCAAGCAGTTGATAACCGCCGCAGATTCCCACGATTGGTACCCCACAATCGTGGAGCCGGTGGACTTCATCGCCCATCTTGTTACTAATCACATGGCAGGTGTCATCAATGGTGTTTTTACTGCCGGGGATCACTAAAAGATCCGGGTTGGCCAGCTGCAGGTCGCGCTGGTTGCGGTAGTATTCCACCTTCACATCAGGGTGCATTTCAAAGGCGGTGCAATCGGTAAAGTTGGAAAGATGGGGTAAATAGACCACCCCAATCGTGATCAGGCCTTCGGAATTATTATCAAACCGTTCGCTGACGCTATCTTCATCATCAATAACAAAGCGTTTATAGGGGATCACGCCGATACAGGGCACCTTGACCAGTTCTTCGATCATTTTGATGCCCGGCTTTAGCAGCTCCACATCACCACGGAATTTATTGATGATAAAGCCTTTTATCCGGGCGCGTTCTTCGGGTTGCAATAACATAATTGTGCCATAAATCGAGGCAAAAACACCGCCCTTGTCGATGTCGCCAATCAGTACCACCGGGGTATCGACCAATTCTGCCAGTCCCATGTTGACAATGTCATTGTCTCGCAGATTGATTTCGGCCGGACTTCCGGCGCCTTCAATTACAATAACATCTTTTCCCTCAGCCAGAGCGTCATAGGCTGAAACGACAATCTCAACCAGCTTCGGTTTATGGGCATGATAATCCATCGCGTCCATATTGAATGCTGCCTTTCCCATCAAAATAACCTGACAGCCAACGTCAGAGTTTGGTTTAAGCAACACCGGGTTCATTTCCACCTGCGGCTCGATTCGGGCGCATTCAGCCTGAACCACCTGAGCGCGACCCATTTCTTTGCCATCATTGGTGATAAACGAATTGAGTGCCATATTCTGGGATTTATAGGGTGCTACCTGATAACCGTGGTTATTAAGTATCCGGCACATAGCCGCAGTGATCAGACTTTTTCCAACTGACGACCCAGTACCCATAAACATAATATTTTTCGCCATGTCTTCTCCTTTTTTCCTCAACTTAAAATTTTAATGGTTTTTCAATGCACAGACGACCGCGTCTTCGACGGATGAAATGACCCGGGGGTAAGCTAGCAGGGGTCGGCGGATGAATAAGATTTTTGCGTCAACCAATCGGGCGGCTTCAACCTTTTCAGGGATCCCGCCAACATCACCGCTATCTTTGGTAACCACAAAACCGATCTGATATTCTTTCATCGTAGCGACATTCATTTCCACCGAGAACGGGCCTTGCAGTGCCAGGATATGGCGGGCTTTATAGCCCAGGTTTTCGCATTTTTTTAAAACCCCGACGGTCGGTAAAACCCGGATATAGGTGCGATCCTTAGGCAGTCCTTCAAAGGCTTCCAGTTGCCGGCTGCCGGTCGTCAATAAAATATTTTTGTCACTATTACCCATTGCACCGATTAAATAGTCGCGGGCTTCTTCATAACTGTTATAGACCACAATATCGGTTCCATCATCAATATTCGAAGGTCTTTCGAGCCGAATATAGTCAATATTCATAGCCTCGCAGGCCCAAATGGCATTTTCGGAAATTTCCCGGGCATAGGGATGGGTGGCATCAATACAGAGATTGATATTGTAAATAGTAATCGTTTCCCGCAGCGTACCGGCATCCAATTGTCCTGAAATCTTGGTCAGAAGAGGGTTTTCTGTGATCTGATCGGTGGCAATATTAGTTAGCGACGAGTAACAGACTTCTTTCCCTTCTTCAAGCAGCAGTTCGGTTAATACGCGGCTGTCGAGGGTTCCTCCCAGTACCAGAATCACAGCTGATAACCTCTCGGGGTAATCATTTTTAATTGATCGCGGGTTACATAGGTTTTGGAATTGCCGATGATAACCATCGAAAACATATCAATATCAGCTTCATGGATTTTTTTCAGGGTGGTAATCACATAAGACTCGTCTTTCCGTTTGGCATTACGAACAATTCCCACTGGGGTTTCCGGTGCCTTATATTCTAATAGAATTTTCTGGGCACTTTCAATATTGTGCGGTCGACCCTTGCTTTTGGGATTATAGAGACTGATGATAAAATCACCTTGACCGGCGCAGTGCAGACGTTTTTCAATGACTGCCCAGTCGGTCAGCAGGTCGCTAAGGCTGATGACGGCATAGTCATGCATCAGCGGCGCCCCCAGAGTTGAAGCGGCGGCGTTGGCGGCCGAAATACCGGGGATAATCTCAACCTCAACATCGCTGTTTTTTGCTTCAACGATTTCTAACATAATCCCAGCCATCCCGAAAACACCGGCATCGCCGCTGCTAACCAGACAGATTTTTTTACCCTGTTCAGCTAGTTCCAGGGCTTTTTCACAACGGTCAATTTCGCGTCGCATCCCCGAAGAAAGGACTTCCTTGTCACCAATTAAATCGGCAATAATATCGATGTAGGTTTTATAACCGACAATAACATCGGCATCTTCCAAGCTGGCTTTTGCCGCCTCGGTCATATGTTCGTACAGTCCGGGACCAATCCCGGTGACATAAATTTTGCTCATCTTTTCTCCTTTTTTTAACAAGGTTTTGTTATTATCATCCTTGCTTACGCTTTACGCTCTGCTTGTGTGCAGCAGAGAGCAAGGCAATGATTATTTATATTATAGCTTTAGCAATTATTTCCTTAGTTTTCATCCAACCACACTGATAGGGTAATCCCATCCAGTTTTTGTTTTTCCAGCAGGCATTTCCCAAAACTGGAGGCGACAAAGCCACAGGGTTCGGAAACGGCGTATAGACCGGTGGTTTTAAAAACAAAATCCGATGATTCAAAACGGCTTTGCACCATTTGCACCATTTCATTGGGGATGATAACTTTTTTGGCCTTGAAAAATTCACAGGCCATCGTAATTCCCGGTTCTTCAGCTTTTAAGCCGATGGTAGCCAGCGATTTGATCGCTTTTTGATTGAGATTAAGTGCCGCTAGGGTCTCCCCAATCGCCTCGATGATCCGTTCTCCCGGGGTATCCCGGCGACAGCCCACGCCCACCACCAATTTCCGCGGAACCAGCTTAACACTGGGGATTGGCAGATCCGCTTTGTTGGTCGCTAAAGTCGTAATGATCGCACCCCGATATTTAGCAAGCTCGCTTAAATCCGCCACCGTTTCAATGTTCTTAGGCAGGATAACCGCATCTAGATCGCAGTTTTCCAAATTAACTAAGACAATCGGATCGCCATGTAAAATCAGTGCCGTAACGTCTTTGGCCGCAGTAAAATCATCGATCCTACAATTAATTTTTTGGGCCAGTACATCGACAGCCATGGTTCCTTTAACGTCGGTGCCAGTGGTGATTACCGCCTGAGCCGAAAGTCGTTTAGCCACCAGCCGGGCGGCGTCATTGGCGCCACCTAAATGGCCGGACAGCAGACTGATGACAAAATCTCCTTGTGTATCCATAACCAATATCCCCGGATCGGAAGATTTATGTTTGAGATGGGGGGCAATCGCTCGAACGACAATGCCAGTTGCCATAATACAGCAAATGATCTGGTATTCTCCGATGATGCTGCCGATAAAGGTAGAAATATCAGTGGTTATAATTTTGGTGGTTTCGTTGGCGTATTTTTCCTTGGTGTAGATCTGGCATTCATGGTCATCAAGATGCTCTGCCAGCCGATTAGCCAGAACCATGCCATCCTGGGTCAGGGTGACAATCGCCCACTTCTCGGTTTTCATGGTTTTACTCAACCCCTTGACGGTACTCATGGGTAAAGCTAGGGTCATACAGCTTTGATAAACTATATTCATTTCCCAGAAAATCACCAACTAAAATTTGAGCGGTTTTGGTAATATTTTCATCTTTTACTTTTTGAGCAATCGTTTCAAGGGTACCCATGACAATTTTTTGGTCTTCCCAGGTGGCTCGTTGAATAATAGCAATCGGCGTCGTTGGGGCATAATGCTTCATCAGTCGCGCTACCACATCATCAATCATTTGGACTGATAGAAAGATACACATCGATGCCTGATGGGAAGCCAGATCTTCCAACTTTTCTTTTTCCGGAACTGGGGTTCGTCCTTCGAGTCGGGTTAAAATAACCGTTTGGGAGACATCCGGCAGGGTAAATTCTTTTTTTAGAGCCGCTGCTGATGCGACAAAGGAACTGACCCCGGGGATCACATCAAAGGGAATTCCGAGTTCTTCTAAGCGATCCATCTGTTCACGGATCGCACCATAAATAGACGGATCACCGGTGTGAACGCGAGCAATTTTCTTGCCTTCTTCAGTTCCTCGTTTGATCACGGCGATAACGTCATCTAAGGTCATCGATGCCGAATTAAAGATTTCGGCATCCGCTTTGTGTCCGGCAATAATCGCCTTATTGACTAAAGAACCGGCATAAATAATGATATCTGCTTCATTAACAATGCGTTGACCCTTAACGGTAATCAGCTCTGGATCTCCTGGGCCTGCACCCACCATATATACTGTATTCATAACTAATTTCTCCTAAATTTTATAATGTCCTTACATTTCTGCAACGGGTTGGGCTTTTTTCAAATGATCTAAAAACATGTTCTGAATGCCGGCATATTCACCCAGGCCTTCGAGGATACACTCCACCTTAAACCGCTCTTCTTCGAGAACCGTTCGCCATGAGTCTTCTTCATCACTGGCCATGTCATTAATGGCGTGATCGCCAGCTACCAGCATAAAGGGCGCCAGATAAATCTTTTTATATTTCTTCTCCTGTAACAGCGGGACAATGTTTTCCAGCTCTGGGAAACCTTCCACGGTTCCCACATAAACATCCTCATAGCCCTTCATTTTAAACATGTAATCCAGACAAGGATAGGTTGAGTTGGCGTGGTGGTCGCTGCCATGGCCCATATAAACCAGGGCTTCACCATTTTTAAGCTTGGGCATTTGTTTCATGACGATGTCGACGGTTTCTTCGTAATCTTCCACCGTCGTTAAGAGTGGCCGACCCAAGGTCAGGCATTCGAAGTCTTTTTCAAAGGCTTTCAGCTCTTTTAAGGTAATGTCATACTCATAGCCGTTGATGATATGGGTCGTTTGACACTGAACATGGGTATAACCGGCTGCTTTGAGTTTTTTTAAGACTTCCTGGGGAACATCGACTGCTTCGCCGTCACGTTTTTTGAGTTTATTAATGATCATCCGTGAGGTAAAGGCTCGATAAAAATCATGATCCGGAAATGCATTTTGTAAATGCTTTTCGGTTGCCTCGATGGTTTTTTTTCGGGTCTCAGTGTAAGATGTACCAAAACTGATGACCAATAACGCTTTCTTTTCCATTAAGTGGTTCTCCTATTTATGTTTTTTTGTTATTATAGAACTTGGGTTAGCTTTGCTGACGATCCTAAATACTAAACTGTTTTCGTACCGGCTAAGGTTTGTCAAATGTTACCGTACCGACCAATTGTTAATCTGTTGTTCGCCGCGGAATCGGACAGGCGATGCCGTGTCCGCTCCGATGCGTACAACATGATGTAACAATTGTCGGTACTACATCATTTTTTTATCAACAGCTTTAGGTTGGATCAATTATGTCTATTTCTAGGCGCCTAAAAAAACAAAGTACTTGTTCTGACAGCAAAGCATATTAATGCTTTTATTTTTTACTTATAAACTTAATAATGCCTGATAGTGATCTGCGATGGTTTTTTCGATGTCTGCTTGGGTGTGGGCAGATGAGAGGAAAATACCTTCGAATTGGGCTGGCGGCATCAGGTTGCCGGCGTCCAGCATGGCTTTGAAATATTTGGTATAGGCTTTGGTGTCCGAGGTCATCACGGCGGCATAGCCATCGATGGGCACATCGGTAAAGAAGCAACAGGTCATGCCTTTGAAACGAACCATCTGGGCTTTGACGCCAGTTTTTTCGATGTTGGCTTTAAAGCCGGCTTCTAGCAGCTTAGCCTTTTCTTCCATTTCGGTATAAACTTCGGGGTGGTCCCGCAGGTAGGTCAGGGTGTTGAGTCCCATTTTCATGGCAATCGGGTTTCCTGAGAGGGTTCCGGCTTGATAAACGCCGCCTAAGGGTGCTACGGTTGCCATGATCTCGCGACTTCCGCCATAAGCACCGACCGGCATGCCGCCGCCGATAATTTTTCCTAAGGTGGTCATATCCGGTTTAATATCCAGAACTTCCTGAGCACCGCCATAAGCTAAGCGAAAGCCGGTGATGACTTCATCAAAAATCAACACCGTTTCTTCGGCTGTGGTGATTTCCCGCAGCGCTTTCATAAACTCCAGATCGGGTGGCACTACCCCCATGTTACCGGCTACCGGTTCGACGATGACGGCGGCAATTTCGCTAGGATTTTCGGCAAAGAGGGCTTTGACACTTTTAATATCGTTATAGGTTGCTACTAAGGTGTCCTGAGCCGTTCCCGGGGTAACTCCTGCACTAGTAGGCACCCCAAAGGTCAGGGTGCCGGACCCGGATTTAACCAGCAGTCCGTCGGCATGGCCATGGTAGCAGCCTTCAAATTTGATGATCTTATTGCGTCCGGTATAGCCTCTGGCGACCCGCAGTGCACTCATTGTCGCTTCGGTTCCGGAACTGACCATCCGCACCATTTCCATTGAGGGATAGGCTTGGGTAATCAGCTTGGCAACCTCCACCTCAATGGCAGTCGGGGCACCAAAACTGGTTCCTTTTTGAAGTGCTTCTTGAATCCCTTCAAAGTAAACCGGTGAGGCGTGACCTAAAATAAGTGGTCCCCAGGAACAGATATAGTCGGTGTATTCGTTGCCGTCGACATCATAAATCTTGGCGCCTTTGCCATGGTCAATAAAAACGGGTGGCATGTCGACTGATTTAAAGGCCCGCACCGGACTGTTGACGCCACCGGGAATAACCTTTTCTGCTTCAATAAATAATTTTTCTGATTTTTCTCGATTCATAATATCTCCAATAATAATTATTTCACTATCGTGTAAAACTCAGGTGTTTGCTCTCTACCGTACCGACCAATTGTTAATCTGTTATTCGCTGCGCCATGCGAAATCCGCTATGCTCCTTTCGCATTGGTCGCGGGCAGTCGCCAACTACAAGCAAGTTTGTGATTGGCTCGTTGCCTTCGCGAAGGATCGGACAGGTTTATCAACCTGTTCGCCCCGATGCAAACAACATGATGTAACAATTGTCGGTACTGCTTTTGTTCTAAAATAGCGTTTTGATCATTCGTTTGCTCACGTTTGCCCTTGCCAATAAAAAAACGGGGTTCTTACAAGCCTGCTACTGTCGGTCGTTAAAAAAGACCGGCAGCAGAAAGCTGTAAAAACCCCATTGTTTATAATGTGTTATTTAATTGATATGACTATCTCTAACCACATACGATAATGTAACGCGCTTAGTTGATCAGTTCTTTAACGGTTGCTTCGATGATCCCGTAGGCCTTGTCGCAGTCTTCTTTGGAGACGATCAGTGGTGGAATCATCCGGATGATGTTGTTGCCAATGGCGGTGATCAGCAGTTTTTTCTCCAGCACCCCGTGCTTGATATCGACGCCTGAGATCCCCTCTTCAAATTCTACCCCAATTAACAGCCCCTGTCCGCGGACTTCCTTGACCTTGGGCAGGGCCTTTAATTGTTCCATAAAATAGGCTCCCATTTGACGGGCATTGCCGGCCAGGTCGCGGTCGAGCAGCTCATTGATCTGCGCTAATGAAGCGGCGGTAGAGACCGGATGGCCGCCGTAGGTGGTGCCGTGGGAACCCATGGTAAAGGCTTTGGCTACTTCAGCGGTGGCACAGATGGCGCCGATTGGCATCCCGCCGCCCATGGCCTTGGCCATTGAAACGATATCTGGTTTAATGCCGTAATGCATATAAGACATAATCGCCCCGGTGCGGCACCAGCCGGTTTGCACCTCATCGAGTAATAGGAGCAAGCCTTTTTCATCACAGAGGGCTCGAAGTCCTGTCATAAACTCCATTGTAGCTGGATGGACTCCCCCTTCCCCCTGCACTGGTTCAATCAGGATTGCGATGGTGTTGTCATTAACAGCGTCTTTAAAGGACTGCAGGTCATTGAAATCGGCGTAGGAAAAACCCGGTGTCATCTCGCCAAAGCCGATCTGACAAGCATTGTGGGGTTGGCCGGTGGCACTGAGGGCACCCATGGTGCGGCCATGAAAGGACATCCGCGCGGTGACAATATTATAGCGCTGTGGCCCGTAGGTTTCGACCCCATATTTACGGGCCATTTTAATCATCGCTTCATTGGATTCTGCCCCGGAGTTCTGGAAAAAGATCTTGTCCATACCAATGCTGGTACAGATCTTTTCAGCGAGTAGTACCTGGGGGATGGTGTAAGGATAGTTGAAGGTGTGAATCACATCAGCAACCTGATCCTGAACCGCGGCGACCACCTTTTCATTGCAGTTGCCGGTGCTGTTAACGGCGATCCCGGCATAAAAATCCAGGTAGGCCTCGCCATTTTCATCATAAATATACATATCCTTGGCTGTTTCGGCGATAAAATCAAACCGCTCGTAAGTTTCAATCATATAGGTGGCAACTTTTTGCTTTAATTCTTCTTTGGTCAGTCCGGTGTCTTTTAGTTTCATTGCAAATTTCCTTTCCCTTTTAGTTCATGCGTGGTGTGCTTATTTTTAGACGAACCTCATCGTTGGTCTAAAAATAAATCTCTGAAATAAATGTCAGAAAACAAAAAAAACGCCGGAACATGAACCATCATGTTTCGAACGCCTTCGTTCTGTCGAGTAATAAGTACACTATAACACGTGTGCACTATGTTGTCAACACGCAGGTTAATATTTTATGAAATTTATCTAAAAACCCATTATCTAGATGTTTAGAACATTAAAAGACAATAGCTTGTGCATTATACTGAACTTTTTCAGACGCTACTGTTGTCGCTACATAGCCAGGCCAAGCCGTGCGATTATTGCTTAAAGACAAACAGGATAATAAACTTTAGTTGTTCGCTGCCCTTATTCCAATAGGTATGGGTAACGGCGGTGCCAAAACTGATCGCATCTTCTTTTTTTACCTGGTACAAGGCATTGTCGATCTCAAGGGTCAGTTCCCCGGCGTGGACAACAATGTACTCGTTGGTTCCTTGCCCGTGGGCGCCGCTGACATAAGAGGCTCCGGGTTCAATTCTAACCGCATAGATTTCAAACAGCCGGTTTTTTTCGTAGGGAAAATAGGTGTAGACCGCATACTGACCAGCCACCTCTTTGGTCGGGATCAGTTTTTCGCGGTTGACGGCATAGACATCAACCCCCGGTGTCCGGGTCAGATCGGCCAGATCAACCCGCAAGCCACTGACAATCTTGCCCAGGGTACCAATGGTCGGATTAGCCTCGCCCCGTTCAATCTGACCCAGCATACTTTTGCTGACGCCAGTCTGCTCTGCCACCGCATCCATACTCATGCCTTTTTCGCGGCGGATCGCTTTTAAATTAATTGAAATATTTTTATTTAAGTAATCCATCATCTTCGCCTCACATCTTTCTCTAAGGCTTAGTTTAACTTAACCACCAGCTAAAATCAACGACTAGCCAAAAATCTTTGGCGGGCGATTATAAGAATAAACAGTGATAACCCAGTACCGACAATTATTACATCATGTTGTGACCAAGGGGTCAGACCCTACGATCGGGTAGGAGGCTAGTCATTAATTGACTAGCCGACCTCCCACAGCACCGTACGTACCGTTCGGTATACGGCGCTTCCAAAGTTTACACCTTTACTTGCAGATAATAATCCGATAAATTGGGATACCCAGCCTGTTTCAGGCGCTGATTGGACAGGGTGTTCTTTAAGATGGGGCTATGGGCTGTACGCCAATAGCTTTTTCTTGTGTTTGCCCACATCCACGCCCTTTTCTCATCCAAACCTAATCGTTTGAGGTTAACAAAGCGTGTTTTTGTTTTCTTCCAGCGTTTCCAGGTGACCATCCGGATCCGGCTTCTCATCCATTTATCCAGCGGCTTGAGGATACTTTTCATATCCGCCAGCTTGAAATAGTTGACCCAACCCCTTACCAGTTGCAGGAGTCTTTCTTTTCGCTGTCTTATTCCCATGCCATTGCTTCGTCCCGTAATCTTCCGGATTTTCTCCTTCAGTTTCTGGATACTCTGGGGATGTACTCTGAGCCTGCCTTGTCCTCGGTAGGTGTAAAATCCATATCCGAGAAACTTTACTGTAGTGATCCTTGCCACTTTCGTCTTCTCCCGATTTATTTTCAGGAATAGCTTTCCTTCGATAAACGGTGCGATGTGACTGAGTGTTCGC
>NZ_CAKMJU010000010.1:0-32867 GCF_927416815.1 uncultured Acetobacterium sp.
ACAAAAGCCACCTCATCACAAAGCGGCCTTTATTGTATCAAAATCTATATTCTTATTTGGTGGAGGCGGTGGGAGTCGAACCCACGTCCGAAAATCCATTCACAGGAGCTTCTCCGAGTGCAGTCATTGTTTATTTTCTTATTCCCCTCTTTCTCCAATGACATAGAAAAAGAGGAACCAGCCTCTTGATCGTTAATGGTGCGAGGCACTACCAAAAACGGTTCCCTGCTTCAATGAACGCCGAAACCCAAAACCACAGGTTGAGATGGGAGGCGTGCAGCATTAATTATGCTGCGAAGTCTTAGTATTAAACTTTAGAGCGAATTACGCTGCTAAAGCTAACCCGTAACTTTTTTCTGTTTTTGCGTTTATATTTATGTGCCACTTTTTACGATGATCAGCAACATCGACTCGCTACTCAAGCTTCAAAACCCCCGTCGAAACCAGTACGCCCCCAAATAATTAACTAGCCACTATGCCGCATACTCTTTTGAATCCGTCGGTCGGAGTCCCGCTCGGCGATGGCGTGACGCTTATCATAAAGCTTCTTGCCTTTGGCCAGCGCCAGTTCCATTTTAACCCGGCCATCCTTAAAGTAAAGCGTCAGTGGTACCAGAGTGTAGCCTTCCCGCTGCTTCAGCCCGATCAGTTTTCTAATCTGCTGTTTATGCATCAGGAGCTTACGGATGCGCAAGGGGTCTTTATTGTAGATATTCCCCTGTTCATAAGGATCAATATGCATCTGATAAACGAAAATCTCACCGTTGTAGATATCGGCAAAACTTTCCTTGAGGCTGACTTTTCCGCCACGGATTGATTTCACTTCCGTCCCGGATAAAACCAGACCCACCTCAAAGGTATCTTCGATGGCAAAATCATGACGTGCTTTTCTGTTTTTGGCCACAATTTTAATATTTTCTCCCATGCGCAACTCCTCTGTTCTTA
Source organism: uncultured Acetobacterium sp. (assembly GCF_927416815.1). Taxonomy (NCBI): domain Bacteria; kingdom Bacillati; phylum Bacillota; class Clostridia; order Eubacteriales; family Eubacteriaceae; genus Acetobacterium; species uncultured Acetobacterium sp. Next base: position 946 of record NZ_CAKMJU010000010.1, read on the forward strand.
GCTAGTTTTTTATTATAGCATAGTTTTCTTAATTATTCAACAGGTTCAAAATCGATTTGTTTGGAACTCACGTCAGCCTTGGCTACTTTTATTCTAATTTCCTGGCCCAGTCTAAATATTTTGCCGCGATGCTCGCCAATATGCTGATGCAGTTCCGGATCATAATTGTAAAAGTCATCCTTTAAATCCTGGAGCCGCACTAAACCTTCGATGGTATTTTCCAGTTCGACAAAAAAGCCGAAGGAGGTGACGCCACTGATCCGGCCGCTAAATTCTTCACCCAGGTGCCTAGTCATGTACTCGGTCATCTTCAGCTTGGTAATTTCGCGCTCGATGTTTTCAGCCCGGCGCTCGGTTTCGGAGGCATGGCTGGCTACCGATTCAAGATTTTTTTCCAGATACTCAAGCGACTTTTTATTGATTTTTCCGGTTATCGCCTTGGCCAGATAGCGGTGGACAATCAGATCCGGATAACGCCGGATCGGCGAGGTGAAGTGGGTGTAAAAGCTTGCCCCGAGGGCATAGTGACCGAGATTATGACCTTCATAAACAGCCTGCTGCATGGTTCTAAGCATCAGTAAGGTGATCACCCGTTCTTCATTTTTGCCGGCGATGTCGGCGACCAGTTGCTGGAAATCGTGACCCGTTGGTACCGTGTCATCATTTTTTCCCAACTTAAAGCCGTAGCGATTAATGAAGGTACGAAAGGCCGCCAGCTTATCGGGATGGGGTTCGGGATGGTTTCTAAAAATAAAGGGTGCATCCAGTTTGGAGACATGCTCGGCAATGGTTTCATTGCAGGCCAGCATAAACTCTTCGATAATCCGGTGGGAGACTAGCCGCTCGTCAATGATGATCTCTGCAGGGAAACCCTGTTGATCCAAGATAATCTTGGCTTCGGGAAAATCAAAATTGATGGCACCGCGGTTTAAACGGCGCTTTACCCGCAGAATCTCATGAAGCTCCTCCATCAAGACCAGGTCACTGCGAAAGGGTTTTAAATCAGCTGCTTTGTCAAGCCGATCTTCGAGTATTGCATCGACTTTTTTATAGGTCATCCGGGCTTTGGAACAGATTACTGACTTGAAAATATCATAATCGACCACCTTACCCTTGTCATTAATTTCCATTTCACAGCTGAAGGTCAGCCGGTCTTTGTTGGGCACCAGACTGCAGACATCATTAGAAAGCTTAAAGGGCAGCATCGGTACCACCCGGTCAACCACATAGACACTGGTACCACGTTCTAATGCCGATTTATCAATCTCGCTACCCTGGCGGATATAGTGGCTGACATCAGCAATATGGACGCCCAGGACAAAATTTCCGTTCTTCTTTTTCCGGATCGAGACCGCATCATCATAATCCTTGGCGTCATCGCCATCGATGGTAAAGATTTGCTGGTCTCTCAGGTCCTTGCGTTTTTTTAGTTCATCGGCGCTGACTCGATCATTTAAGAGATTGGTTTCGCGTTCCACATCAGGAGAAAACTCCATTGGGATATCATATCCTTTTAGCACTGACAGGATGTCAATGCCGGGTTCATTCTCACTGCCTAAGATTTCTAAAATTTCGCCTTCCAGGCTTTTTCCAACATCTGACCAGGAGACAATCTGGGTAACCACCTTATCACCATTAACGGCCTTCTTGCCGCGCCGTTCAGGAATAAAAATATCCTTGCAGATGCGGTCGTTATCCGGCACGACAAAGCCGAAGCCCTTGCCTTTTTGATAACGGCCAATGATTTTCTTATGACCGCGGTCGATGATTCCGACCACTTCGCCTTCGGGTCTTTTGTCACCTGGTTTCGAGGTTAAGCGCACCCACACGGTATCCATATCAAGGGCGCCGTGGAGATATTTTTCAGGGATAAAGACATCTTCGGAAAATATCGTATAGTCGGGAATGACAAAGCCAAAGCCGCGCTGATTACCGCGCAAGAGCCCCACAATTTTGGGACAATCATCGGTTTTCTGGTAGCACCCGTTACAATCTTTCTCAACTTTAGCTTTTATTTCTAACTCTTTGAGGACATGAGATAGCATTTGCCGATCCTTCTTTTTTGAAAGTCCGATAAAGTCTGACAATTGATCAAAGGTCATATTCTGATATTTTTTATCATTCATTAAACGTCGTACAATCCGTTTTAATTCTTTGGTTTTCATATTTTCTCCGATCACCTTAAATTTTTTTTCGCAATTGATCAATTACAATCATAACTTCGATAGGGCTCATTTCATTAATCTTCAAGTCCCGAATGACCCCCAGTGCCGCTTCTTCTTCAGCGGTCATCCGTTTGGCTACATCAAAGAAATTCAATTGGTCACCTTTTCCACCATCCAGGATCGGCGGTTCCTTGACTAGCAGTTCCTGCCGGTAGGTATCTTCGCCGGATTCCAGATGTCCCAGAATTTCCTGGGCTCGTCTGATCACGCCAGCGGGAAAACCAGCTAGTTTAGCGACCTCGATGCCATAGCTCTGGTCAGCTGGGCCAGGGATAATTTTTCGCAAGAAGATTACCCCGTCCGGCGTTTCTTTGAGCCGGATGCTATAATTCTTAATCCCCGGTTTTAAGCTTTCAAGTTCCGTCAGCTCGTGGTAATGGGTGGCAAACAAGGTTTTTGCCCCGATGCTGTCGTCATTGTGGAGATATTCGACGACCGCCCAGGCAATGCTGATGCCATCAAAGGTAGAGGTACCGCGGCCGATTTCATCGAGGATCACCAGACTGCGACTACTGGCATTTTTTAAGATATTGGCGACCTCGGTCATTTCCACCATAAAGGTACTCTGGCCGCTGGCCAGATCATCACTGGCCCCGACACGGGTGAAAATCCGATCGACCACCCCGATAGCGGCCGCATCCGCCGGCACAAAGGAACCAATCTGAGCCATCAAGGTAATGATCGCGACCTGGCGGATAAAGGTCGACTTCCCGGCCATATTGGGTCCGGTAATAATCAGCATCCGCTGGTCATCCTGATTGAGACGACAATCATTGCCAATAAAATGATTGGTGCCAATCATATCCTCAACCACCGGATGACGGCCATTCTGAATCAGCAGGGTTTTATCGGTGGTAATTTCCGGACAGACGTAGCGATTTTGCAAGGCCACGGAAGCCAGCGAATAGATGGCGTCGAGTTCAGCCACTTGCCGGGCTTTGTCCTGAATTCGCGGGATTTCGGCCAGCAGGCCGTCGCGAATTTCCAAAAACACCTGAGTTTCACAGCGAAGCAAACCCTCTTGGGCACCAAGAATCTTGTTTTCCATTTCCTTAAGTTCCGGCGTAAAATAGCGCTCGGCATTGGCCAGGGTCTGTTTGCGGATATAGTCCTCTGGTACCTGGTCAAAATTACTTTTGGTTATTTCTATAAAATACCCAAAAACGCGATTATATTTCACTTTCAGGTTTTTTATTCCGGTGCGTTCGCGTTCCCGGCACTCCAGATCACGGATCCAGTCCTGACCCTTCTCGGCGGCCTCGCGAAATTCGTCGATTTCCTGATGATAGCCACTTTTAATCACGTGGCCGTCTTTAAGCACTAGTGGTGCCTGGTCATCGATCGATTTTTCAATCTGCGTCCAAATATCGGTGAGTAGGTCAGTGGGATCAAACAGGCTAGCCAGTTGTTCTGAGTCCAATAGCGCCACAAAATCGCGGATCAGCGGCAGCGCCCCTAGCGACTGCTTGAGTGCCAGCAAATCGCGGGGATTGATGGTCCCAAAGGCCAGCTTACCACAGAGCCGTTCCAGATCATAGACCTTGGTCATGATCGTTTTAAAAGTCGGCAACTGGGCAGCATTATGATAAAAAGCGGCGACACCAGCCTGACGCTGTAGAATCGCATCGCGATTTAGTAGCGGTGCCTCGACCCAACGGCGCAGGGTGCGGCCGCCCATGGCGGTGACGGTTTTGTCCAGCACCCCCAGCAGGCTACCCTTTTTTTCGAGGGTTCTGAGGGTTTGGGTCAACTCGAGATTGCGCCGCGTCGATAAATCCAGCACCATATAATCGCGGCTATTATAATAGCGGATCGTTTTAATATGGGTCAGCGCCCGTTTTTGGGTTTCATCGAGATAAAGCAGCAGTGCCCCGGCGGCGGCAATGGCATGTTCACGACGCTCTAGATCGAGGGCGCCGAGGGCAAAGACCTTAAACTGATCAGTAATCCGTTTACTGCCGCTTTTAACCGAAAAATATTTTTCCGGATAAAGACTGGCCAAAATCCCAAAAGTATTTTCGATCATTGCCAGTGCCTGGTTATCTTTAAACAGCGCCGAATTGAGGATCACCTCGGCTGGTAATAAGCGGCCGATTTCGTCGGACAGGTGGGACAGCCATTGTTCCCGGCTTTTGGCTTCAATTTGGGTAACATAAAAATCCCCAGTAGAGACATCCAGGCTGGCCAGTCCCAACTGGTTGTTTTCCAGAAAGAGTGCCATCAGGTAATTGTTTTTTTTTGATTCCAGCAATTTACCTTCCGAAATTGTGCCCGGTGAAATCACCCGGATAATTTCCCGACGGACAATCCCTTTGGCTTCTTTGGGGTCTTCAACCTGCTCGCAGATTGCCACCTTATAGCCTTTTTCAACCAGCCGGGTGATATAATTCTGAGCGGCATGATGGGGCACCCCGCACATCGGCGCCCGTTCGTCTAAACCGCAGTCACGGCCGGTCAGCGCAATTTCTAACTCCCGCGAGGCCGTTAAGGCATCGTCAAAAAACATTTCATAGAAGTCACCCAGACGAAAGAATAGCAGCGCATCGGGGACCTCCTCATGAAGTTGCAGGTATTGGGTCATCATCGGGGTGAGCTGTGCCATTATTGTCCTCCTGTCTGATTTTTTCGCCATCCAGACTAAAGGTTTTTGCCTGCGTGATCCTTACCATCAACTCGGTACCAATGTCTTTCTGGTCACCTGCAAAATTGACGACCTTACCAGTGCGGGTTCGTCCGGTCAGGCGCTCGGGGTTGTTGCGGCTAGTTTCTTCGACTAACACTTGGACCACCTGATCCTGATAGCTTTGATTGATATCATGGCTGATCTGGTGGAGCACTTCGAGGCAGCGGTTGATCCGCTCGTGCTTAACTGAATCGGCAATCTGGTCTGCCATGGTAGCTGCCGGGGTGCCGGTGCGAATCGAATATAAAAAGGTAAAGGCCGAATCAAATTGGCAAAGCTCGATGACTTTGAGGGTTTCTAAAAAGTCCTCCTCAGTTTCGCCGGGAAAACCGACAATAATGTCGGTGGTGATCGCTACCCCGGGGATTTTTTTGCGAATCGCACTGACCCGATCAAGAATATCCTCCTGGCTGTACTTGCGGTTCATTGCTTTTAGCACCCGGGAGCTACCGGATTGGATCGGCAGATGGATATAGTTACAGACATTGTCGCAGGCAGCAATGGCATCGATGACGGCATCGGTGAGATCTTTCGGATGGGAGGTCATAAAGCGGATTCGCGTAAGCTTGTCAATGGTGTTGAGGTCTCGCAGCAAAGCGGCAAAATTAACCGCCTCGCCGAGATCGTTGCCGTAGGAATTGACGTTTTGTCCTAAGAGGGTGATCTCGACACAGCCATCGGCTACCAGGGCTTTTACCTCCTCAATAATCTTATCCGGCTGGCGGCTGACTTCACGACCACGGGTGTAGGGGACAATGCAGTAGGTACAGAAATTGTTGCAGCCATTCATGATCGTGACAAAGCCCTTAAAGGGATATTTACGGTCAACTGGCAGATCTTCGACAATCGTGTCCGAATCGTCCCAGACTTCCACTAACCGATTGCCATTAACCAGATAATTATTGAGCAATTCGGGAAATTGATGGAGATTATGGGTGCCAAAAACCAGGTCTACCTGGGGATACTTGGTGACAATCTGATTGACAATTTCTGGCTGCTGCATCATACAACCGCAAACTGCCAGAATTAAATCGGGATTTTTTTTCTTAACGGTTTTATAGCTGCCAATATTGCCAAAAACCCGTTCATCGGCGTTTTCGCGAACCGAACAGGTGTTAAGAATTACCAGGCCGGCCTTGTTGACGTCCATTTCTTCGACATAGCCCAGCGCCTTTAGCATACCGGATATTTTTTCCGAGTCGTTTTCGTTCATCTGGCATCCGAAGGTAAAAATTCGAAAGCTGCGCGAGGGGTTGTTTAAAATTCGTGTTGCCGATTTTTTTTTGCTCATGCTATTTTGTTTCTCCTAAGATTTGACTAAATATTGTTGTTATTTTATACTGTTAAACTTCGATAGCGCTTTTAGAGATCTAATTCATCCTCATTGGGAACATAGTGGTTGTAATCAATGGTAATAACGGCGTGGTAGGTCGGATTTATTTTATAAATTTCATTGGCTATCATCAGGGTCAGTTCCTCATCGCTCCACTCAACATCAAAGGGAACCACCACATCAAAAATCAAATTGGAGTGGTCAAACCCCCAAACTACCCGAAAATCATGAATGTGAATCTCCGGTGAGATCGCTGCAATGGTCTGTTCGACCTGTTCTTGTAAGGCATTGGTTTTTTCGTCGTTGGTGATAACCGGGTCTAAATGAATAATCAGATGGATATCCAGATCTTTTAAGAAGTCCCGCTCAATCTTGTCAATCACGCTGTGGCTGATCAGGCAGTTGAGTTCGGCAGGAACCTCGCAGTGTACCGAAGCATAGGTTTTGGATTCGCCATAGTTATGGATCATCAAATCATGAAGGCCGATGATATGTTCATATCCGAGAATTTTTGTATAGATCTGATCGACTAATTCTTTGGATGGCGCGGTTCCCAGTAGCGGGCTGATCGTTTCACGAACCAGATTAATGCCGCTGATGATAATAAACACCGCCACCACCACCCCCATATAACCATCCAGATCAAAACCAGTTAAATAGGTGACAATCATGGCGATCAGTACGGCTGAAGTCGCCATGATATCGTTGCGACTATCAATCGCAGTCGCTAACAGGGTCAATGAATTAATCGTCTTGCCGATTTTTCGGTAAAACAAACATTGCCAGAGCTTAATTAAAATCGCAATCAGCAGCACTGCCACGGTGATCATGCTAAACTGCGGCGGTTCCGGACTCAGAATTTTCTCAATCGAACCTTGAATCAGCTGAAGTCCTAAGAAAAGAATTATAAATGAAACGATCAGGCCGGAAATATATTCCATCCGCTGATGACCAAAGGGGTGGTCGGCATCGGCCGGCTTGCCCGACAACTTAAAGCCCAGCAGGGTAACGAGTGATGCGCCAGAATCAGATAGATTATTAACCGCATCGGCGGTAATGGAAATGCTGTTAAACAGCAGGCCAACGATTATTTTGATGATAAAAAGCATTAGGTTAGAGCCAATCCCCATGATGCTGGCCAGTTTGCCGTAGTTCTCCCGAACTCGGGAATTACCGGTATTATGATAGTTTTTTATCAGTTTTTTAATTAAAATATTTGTCACAAGCGCTAACCTTTCTGTCTTAATTTATTTCTTGCAGGCCACAAAGACCCTCAAATGCGACTGAAACTGTCTATTTAGATATTATAACCTAAAATCATTAAATCACAAAACAAAGCGAAAAAAAATCCCGGACTTGCCAGGATTTTTCTATTTTGCTGTTTATTTTAGAACATACTTTAAGGATTCAATGATGCTGTGGGCGGTCAAGGTGCTTTGGCCAAAGCGGCTGGCATAATAATCTCCCGCCTTGCCATGATAAAAGACCCCAGCGCGGGCAGCTTCAAAGAGATTAACATTCTGGCCAGCAATACCGGCAATCATTCCGGCCAGTACGTCGCCGCTGCCGCCGGTCGCCATCCCCGGATTCCCGGTCGAGTTAAACCAGATTTCGCCATTGGTTCCAAAAACCATCGTTCGGTAGCCCTTTAAAACCACGACCACCTGATATTCGGTGGCAAACCGCTGGCCATAACCAATCGGGTCTCTTAGGATATCTTCCCGCGGGACATCGATTAGCTGCGAAAACTCAGCAAAATGGGGGGTGATGACCACTGGCGTTTTGGACTCTTTGAGGGCATCCCCGACAACTGTCAGATGGTGGATGCCGTCGGCATCAATCACTACCGGCAGGCTGCCTTCTAACAAATGCTCTAAAATAAAGCTGTAATTCTTGGCTCGACCAATTCCCGGTCCGATCAAGATCACCTTTTTACGGTCATGCTTAATATCGTCAGCGGTAATATTACAATCATAGGTTTTAATCAGGGCTTCGGCCGGTGCCCGGGCAACTACCGGAATATAAATATCCTGGGGAACATAACAAGTTACCAGGCCACCGCCACTTTTTAAGGCGCCTTCAATGGAAAGAATCCCAGCGCCACTCATACCCTTAGAACCGGCAATCACCACCACCGAACCATAGTCGTATTTATGGGTGTTTTTCTTACGCTTTTGAGGGAATTTTAAATCGCTTTCCTGGGTATAGTATTTTTCATTGGGAATACTGTTTTCATCAATCCCAATATCAATCAGAACGGTATCGCCGGTGTAATCAGGCCCGTCATTGAGCAAACAGCCAGTTTTATAATTCTGAATCACAATCGTCTTATCGGCAAAAATACCATTGCCAAGGGTCAGACCAATATCCCCCCGCAGACCCGATGGGATATCAATGGCAATTATTTTTTTCTCGCATTGATTAATCAGATCAAAAATTCTATGGTAATGCTGTGGTATTTCTTTTTCCACCAGGCCAGTTCCAAAAATTGCATCGATGACCTCGGTAGCACGTTTTAACATCAAACTGAGATCCTCAAGATCCGACTCATCTTGCAGTGTTCGGATCGGGATGTTTTTCTCTTCGAGTCGTTTCAGAGCGATAAGACTGTCCTCAGACAACATTGTTGCTGCTACGGTTAAAAAAAGATGTACGGTGTAGCCATCTTCAATTAATGACCGGCCGATCACCAGTCCATCGCCACCGTTATTGCCTGGTCCGCAAAGAATAATAACCTGGGCATCATCGTCAAGATCTTCCTTAATAATTTCGGCACAGGCATGACCGGCCCGTTCCATCAATAAAACGCTGGGGGTACCTGCTGTAATGGCATGGCGATCCATAATAACCATTTCTTTTGGTGTAACAACCTTCATTTCCTTCCTCTTTTCCTACATGTAAAAATAATCTAAAGATTATTGTCATTATACCAAATAGAAATCTTTTGTAAAGCATAAGACCACGGTTGCCAATTTTGGCGCCGTGGTCTTATTATCGCTTTATCGTAAGGCATCTAATGCTTTGATGGTCTTGGCATCGATTTTTCCGGTTTCGGAAATCCCGTTGGCTTTTTGAAAAGCCATAACTGCCGCTTCGGTGGCATCATCAAAGGATCCCGTGGCTGACTCAGCCGCCAGATAGTTTTGCTTGACTAAAATTTGCTGATAGGTTTGCAGCACCTTGCCGCTATCACCTTTTTCAAATTTAATGTCTTCGGCAACCAGTGAAATAATCGTCGAACGATCGAGCTTGCCGGTTTGTTCGAGACCCTTCATCGCCTGATAGGTTTTTATCGCTGTTTGAACGTCTTCGGTTAATTCATTTGATGGCGAACTGATTAAAAATCCCAGCGAATATAAAATTTGCTGATACTCCAGAATCTCATCATTTTTATCCCCGAGCGTATATTCGGTAATCACAATGGTGGTGCCGTCATCGGTCTTGATTTCAGTTGTTTTCTGATCTTCATCATCTTTATCGGCATTGACGGTCAGGTTTGCCGGCTTCATGCCAACTGCAATCGAGTAAATATCAGAAATGCCATTTTCTTCCATCGAGAGCTGATCAGCCGCCGAATATACATCTTCAATGACAAAGGAGGAGGTTAAAAAGATCAGAAAAAGTGTTAAGACAATATAAAGCACTACATCTTTTAACCGCTTGAAAGGGGTTTGCTTATTCATCAGCCTCACCTGTCCAGTTGTGCCAAACTGCCTGAACATCTTCATTATCATCAAACATATCGATCATTTTCAGCATTTTTTTGATTTCAGTAGGGTCTGTCAGCTCAACTTCAGTCGATGGGATCATCGCAATTTCGGCTGAGGCCAGTTCGTAGCCCTCTTGTTTCAAGGCATCACAGACTTGTCCAAAATCCGCCGGTTCGGCGCTGATTTCGTAGCCTTCGTCAGCGGTTTCAATGTCTTCTGCGCCAGCATCGAGGGCTAACATCATCAGCGCCTCTTCATCAAGGTCATCCGTTTTTTCAATCATGATCTGACCTTTTTTGGTAAACAGGAAGCCAACGCAACCACTGGTACCCAAGTTCCCACCATTCTTATCTAAGGCGTGGCGGACATCACCAGCGGTGCGATTTTTATTATCGGTCAGGGTTTCAACAATCACCGCAACCCCACCTGGTCCGTAACCTTCGTAGGTTATTTCTTCATAGACGCTACCTTGTAATTCGCCGGCACCTTTTTTTACGGCCCGATCGATATTTTCATTGGGCATATTGGCTGCCTTCGCTTTAACGATCGCTTCTTTTAATTTTGCGTTCATTTCCGGATCGCTGCCACCCTCCCGGGATGCCACCGCAATATATTTTGCTAACTTGGTAAAAATTTGACCGCGTTTCGCATCTGCTTTTCCTTTTTTGTGTTTAATAGTTGACCATTTTGAATGTCCAGACATCGACAACCTCCTTGAATATTTATCTTATTTACAATTTGCTATTATAACATATTGTCCTTTTTTCACAAAGATTTTTTTTATTTCTTAAACTTCAGCCTCAATCTTATTGACTTCGGATTCTAATTCTTTTCTCAGCAAGATCAGCTGAATCAGATCTTCCTGAGCAAAAAGATCATCAAAAATCTTTTCGTAATGGGAAGCTTTGCCGCCGTGATTAAGCTTATACAAATGCCCGATATTATCAAGAATACTGGTAACCAGACTCGATTTAAGCCCAAACAGCCGCTGGGCGCTTTGAATTTCCTCACGAATTGATGCCATCTCCCGATCGACATCGTTGACGGCATTGGCAGCGTTAATCAATCGTGCTTTGATCGCTTCAGGAATATTTTCCTTATACTTATAATTTAAGGAATGTTCAATAATCGACCAAAAATTCATCGCCAGGGTACGGATCTGAATCTCTACTAATACCGATTGACTTCCTGACACACAAAAAACAGGGTAACGGATGATCAGATGATAGCTTTTGTAGCCACTGGGCTTCGCTTCACTAAGATAATCCTTTACCTTGACGACTTCCATATCACAATTCGATCTTTTCCGGATCAATTCGACGACCTCGTAAATATCAGCCTCAAACTGACACATAATCCGAATCCCGGCAATATCCTGGATCGTTTCTTCAAGGGCTTCGATATCGACCCCATACTTATTAATTTTTTCGAGAATGCTGGCGACGCTCTTGACCCGACCGTAAACAGACTCAATCGGTGAATATTCGCCAATTTTTTCGTATTGCTCTTTTAAACTTGCAAATTTTAAGACGATCTCATCCACTGCCTGATTATAGGGAATGAGAAACTCCTGCCAATATTTAGTTCCCAAGGACTCTACCTCATCTTATTCATCCCAGAAAATTTACTTCCCTGGTAATTATTTTCCTGCTTCATGCGAGCCTCAAGCTCGTCCTTAATTTTCCACCAGCTGGTATTCCAGTTGGTGATTACCGAATCTTCTTTTGGTGCCCGGCCAATTAGCCGCTGGATCACAATCTGTGGATCGAGATACTCCAGAAACAGGATTGCCCTGTCGATATATTCATCCTTTGTTAGCAGGGTGACTTTTTTTTGCTCATACCACTCTTGTAACAGGGTATTTTTCTCAATGTATAAACTATGACACTTGACAAAATCACTGCCCTGTTGTGATAGCATCAGCGCACCATTGTAAACGTCTTCTTTGTCATCCCAAGGCAAATCCAGAATCATGTGGGTACAACTTAACAGACTGGCTTCTTTGATCCGCCCCATCGCCTGCTGATAATCAGCCAGGGTATGCCCACGGTTAATGATCTTCAGGGTTTCTTCATTGACGGTTTGCAATCCCAGTTCAATGGTAATCTCGATAGCCTGCTCATTTTTGATCGTCTCTAAGAATTTAAGTTGTTCATCGGTGATGCAATCCGGACGAGTAGAAATCGAAATCTCCACGACATCCGGACGGATCGCTTCCCGAATCCATTTGCAAAAATCCGAAAAGTCACAGTAGGTATTGGAAAAACTCTGAAAATAGGCGATAAACTTTTTGGCATGGTAACGTTTGCCGATATAGGCAATATTTCTTTCGAGCTGCTCTGACACCGACAAGAGATCAGACAAGGTTTCGTTGCCCCCGCCTTTAGCCCCGCAATAGACACAGCCGCCGGCTCCTTTTGTGCCATCACGATTCGGACAGCTTACCGGAATATTGATCGGAATCTTATAAACCTTTTCGCCATAGTGTTCCTTAAGCCAAACTGAATAGATATGATACGGATTTTCTGTCATTATTTTTTCCTTAATAAGATTAAACAGACGAACCCGTTTGATTTATAATCAGGTTCGTCTGAAATTTTTTATATTAATTTTGTAACACATTCCGGTAATTCTTCTTTATCACAGCTTAAGCTGATTATAAATTTGATATCATGCTTCTCGTTAATCTGTTGGATTTTCTCGACAATCCGACAAATGTCCGCTGGTGTCTGATAATCAATTAGTCTTAATGTATTATCGATAAAAACATTTTTTACATCATAATTTTCTGCGATAACTCCGCTAATAAAGCCAAACAGTTGATCTACTCCCGCGATGCCAAACTCCTCCAGGTTTGTGAATCTGATTTTAGTATCTACTTTTACTCGATATTTGTCTCTGTCATTTAAAAAAATGATATCCCCTTCGCAGGTCTCCAGTGCAGCGTTTGCCATGTCAATCATCTTCTTAGTTTTTCCGCTTCCTTTTGAACCGTATACAAACTCAATCATTTTAGACACCTCATTTCATATTGATAACTTCATTATAAAGGTAAGTATCAATAATTTCAATCGTTTTTAAAGAAATCAGCATAACATTTCAAAATAATGTGCTATAATAAAAAAAATTAACCTTCAGGAGGTCACCGTTTGAATAGTTCGGATCACTATGAAGCCCTTGTGTCTCTTTTTGATAAGCAGTTAGAATTCGCCCAGAACCTTCAGCGTAAGATTATTCCTTCCCCCGGGTCATTTGTCTCGGATGATTATCATTTTTTTAGTTATCTACGACCTTTTCGAAAAGTTGGCGGTGATTTTTATGATTTTCATTTTCTGGAAAACGGGAAAATCAGCCTTTTAATCGCCGATGCGACCGGCCATGGGATTGATGCCGCGATGATCACCAGCATGATCAAACTCAGTTATTCCTATACCATGAAAGACCCTAGTATTAATCAATCCCCCAGCCTGATCTTAAAACAGATTGAATCAGACATTTGTCAGCAAATGGATAATACCTTTTTTACCGCCATTGCCCTGGTCTTAGATCCAGAAGCTGGGGTTTTGTACTATGCCAATGCCGGTCACCCCGATGCGGTGCTGCTGAGATTCAATCATCAGGTTGAATTGCTCAAACCCAATCTGCCAATGCTGGGTTTACAGCAATTTATGTCGACCATGCACTATTTTGATATGCGCATCAGTTTTACAAGCGGTGACAAACTGCTGCTCTTTACGGATGGACTGGTCGATGCGAAAAACCCCCAAGAGGAAGAGTTTACGATTGAGCGCGTGGTATCGGTCATTAAAGAAAACGCCGATTCTCCGATTAATCTGATCGGCAATCACATCATCGATGCCTGTATTGAATTTAAAGAGGATCTGGCTCCGTCTGATGATATCTGTGTTTTAGGGATTGAAGTTGATGATTAGTTTTCTAATCGAAATTTAATCATTTCTGGCTAAACTAATGGTATGATGTTATTTGGAGACTTTTACAAATCATCTCCAGAAAGGACGGATTACCATGTTAAAACCCAAAAAAATACTAATTTTAACCTGTTCCCACGGGTCTGGCCATAAAATGGTAGCCCAAACCCTTAAAGAAAGCTTCGAATCCCGGGGGCATCTTGTCTCAGTCCAGGATCTTTTCAATGAAACGAATCCGACGCTTAACCGGATGATTGAAAAATCCTATTTGCTTTCTTATTCGATCGGCAGTAGTTTTTACGAACGCGTCTATTACGACGTCGAAGAATATGCCCATAATAAATTTATGTACAACCTCTGGCATCTAACCAGTAAAGCCTTATTAAAAATGATTGCGAAATTCAAGCCGGACTGTATTATTAACACCTACGGCTATACCATTTCCGCAATCCTGAAAAAAGAAAACTATCCGCATATCAAGCTTTTTACGGTCGTCACCGATTTTTGCATTCCCAAGCCCTGGATCCATCAGGACATTGACCGCTATTATGTGGCCTGCGAAAATGTTGAAGCTACGCTGCTAGAGGAAGGGATTCCCCAGGAAAAGATCTTGAAAACCGGAATTCCCCTGCGTGATGCCTTTTATGCCCAGGAAAATCGTAATACCATCGTCAGTAAATACGATCTCGACCCCGATAAAAAAATTCTGATTATCTTTGCCGGAACCTATGGGGTTCTAAAAAACATCAAAGAAATCTGTCAACGTACCGATCAGATGGATAAGCTCCAGACCGTTGTCGTTTGCGGAAAAAATCAGAGTCTGCAACGCGAACTTGAAATGGAAAATTTGGCCAATACTAAGATTTTTGGTTTCGTTCCGGATATTCATGAATTCTATTCGATCGGTGATTTAATGGTGACCAAGCCCGGAGGAATTACGCTTAGCGAGGTAGTAACAAAAAAAATTCCGGTAATCTTATACAATCCCACTCCTGGTCAGGAAGGCGAAAATGCCCAGTGGTTTAAACAGCAGGGTGCGGCCGTTGTCGCCCATAACTTTACCGAGCTGGTGCTGGCCATTGATGCCCTCAAGGATAATGATATCAAACGTTTTTCAATGAAGAACAGTCTTGGCAAGATCTTCAATGGTCATGCTACCAGTCTGATCAGTCAGGATGTTCTAAGCCAATTATATATGCCTGATAACATAACATACTTGACCGAATCGATTTAAGACAGCAAAAGATCGTTTTAAGCAAAATGATTTAATATTGACTTATCAGATCCGTTGAATGTACATTGAAAGTAACTGTTGGCCGAACAGTTGGTCAGCGTAGTAAAATAAATCTCAAGAGATAAATGATTGAAAAGAGGAAATTAATGTGAAACCACGAATTATCAGTGACAGCTCATGTGATTTGCCAAAAGATTTTCTGGACAAGGACGGTATTGATTTTTCACTCGTTCCTTTGAAAATTATCGTCGGCGATCGCGAATTTATAGATGATGAAACCCTGAACACCAAAGAATTGATTGCCGCCATGAAGGCTGAAAAAACGGCGAGCTCTTCGTCCTGCCCCTCCCCTGAAGATTTTGCCACTGAACTTCGAAAAAACAAAGAAAGCTATGTGATCACCATGACTTCAGGCTTAAGTGGCACCTATAACAGTGCCCGAGTGGCCAAAGACATGGTACTCGAAGAAGATGCTTCCCTGAAAATCAGCTTGTTTGACACCCATTCAACCTCACCGCTGATGATTTTAATGGTGATGAAGCTTCGTGATATGATCAAAGCTGGCGATATCGATTTTGACACCATCAGCGATAAACTGGCCGCCTATCTTGAGACCTTAAACCTCCGTTTTTTACTCCAGGATCTTTCCAATTTGGTAAAAAGCGGCCGGATGAACCGGGTTGCTGGCGCAGTTGCTTCAGTGCTCTCAATTATGCCCATTTTCAGATCCGATGATAAGGGCGAAATTCAACTGGTTAGCAAGGCTCGCGGCATCAAAAAAGCCCTGTCTAGTCTTGCCAATATGGTCGAGGATAAGGTTAAAATCCAGCCCCAGTTTCCAGTCGTGATTACCCATTGCAACAATCTCAGCCAGGCTGAGATCCTTAAAGATCTACTGGAGAAACGGTTTGATCTCAATGAAATCTATATCTTCCCGATGCACGGCTTAACGACTTACTATTCCAACGATAAGGGACTGTTAATGGCCTTTTAAAGACGTGTTTTTGCTAAGTTTATTACATTTATCGCTTTTCATCACAATAAAAAGACTTAAACCTGATTTCTGGTTTAAGTCTTTTTGGCTTTTTGTTTTTATATTATCTTTTATTTTATTTTTTTACGCTTTGCTTTAATCAGAAAAGCGGTACTCATCCATGGCCTGATTGACTAATAAATCGGCTTGATTATTATAGGGGTTATCAGCATGGCCTTTAACCTTGTGAAAGGTCACCTTATGACGATTGACCAGTTGGTCCAGTTCGATCCAGATCTCGCGGTTTTTCAAGGCGCCGGCTTTTCCGCGACTCCAGTTCTTGGCTTTCCAGCCGCCAATCCAATTTTGTAGATAGGCATTGACAACATAAGCAGAATCGCTAAAAATATGCACCTCACAAGGTTCCTTTAATAACTTTAAGCCTTCAATCACCGCCAACAGCTCCATCTGGTTGTTGGTGGTGTTTTCATAGGCCCGCTTATACTCTTTTGTGACGTTCTTTTCGGGATAAATCAGGACGCCGCCAATGGCGCCGAGATTCTCCCCTTCTTTGCCATTGCCACGGCAACCGCCATCGGTATAGAGATGAATTACTTTCATGATCTGCCTATTTTACCACGATATTAAAAATCTTTCCGGGGACATAAATCTCTTTGACAATGGTTTTACCTTGCGTATAGGCCTGAATATTTTCCTGAGCCAGGGCAATGACCTTGGCTTGATCCTTATCGGCGTCAACCGGAATCGTAATCGTCCCACGCACCTTGCCGTTAATCTGAACCGCCATCTCAATCACATCATCGACGGTTTTAGCTTCGTCATAGTGCGGCCAGGCGGCATCATCAAGTGCTCCGCCCATTGCCATATTTTGCCAAATTTCGGAACTGATATGGGGAGCGACCGGATAAAGCAATTGCAAAAATGTCTTAAAGGCATCTCTGGTAATTGCGCCAACGCGATTAAACTCATTTAGCAAGGTCATCAGTGCCGCAATCGCGGTGTTGTATTTCATTTCTTCATAATCATCGTTGACTTTTTTAATGGTTTTATGAATCGAGGTTTCTAGCGCTTTGCCGTAACCGGCTTCATCACTGACCATCTCCTGAAGTTTCCAGACCCGATCGAGGAAGCGGCGACAACCTTTAGCACCGTTATCTGACCAGGGAGCTGATTTTTCATAATCACCGATAAACATAATATAGGTTCTTAGGGTATCGGCTCCAAACTCTTCAATGATCACGTTGGGGTTGACCACATTGCCCTTGGACTTTGACATTTTTTCGCCGTCGTTGCCTAGAATCAGACCCTGAGCGGTTCGTTTGGCATAGGGCTCGCGTACTGGCACACAGCCGATATCAAAGAGGAACTGATGCCAGAAGCGGGAGTAAAGCAGATGCCTTGTGACGTGTTCCATGCCGCCGTTATACCAGTCGACTGGCATCCAATATTTCAGTTTTTCCGGGGAGGCAAAGGCGTCGTCGTTCTTGTTGTCAAAGTAGCGTAGGAAATACCAGCTGGAGCCCGCCCACTGAGGCATCGTATCGGTTTCCCGTTCTGCTGCCCCGCCGCATTCCGGACAGGTGGTTTGGTACCATTCGGGGATGTTAGACAGCGGTGATTTTCCGGTATCGGTGGGGGTGTAGCTTTCCACCATCGGTAATTCCAGCGGCAGCTGATCTTCGGGCACTGCTACCATTCCGCATTTTGGGCAATGAATAATCGGAATCGGTTCGCCCCAATAGCGCTGTCGGTTAAAGGCCCAGTCCTTCATTTTATAATTTATGGTTCGTTTACCCAATTTTTCATGTTCCAGGAAGTCGATTGTTTTCTGGATCGCATCCTTGACTTCCAGCCCGTTTAAAAAGCCGGAATTAACCATTTCACCGGTATCGGTCGTGGTGTAGGCGGCTTCGCTGACATCCCCACCCTTGATGACTTCAATGATCGGCAGGTCAAATTTCTTGGCAAAATCCCAGTCGCGGTTATCATGACCAGGCACGGCCATAATCGCACCGGTGCCGTAGCCCATCATGACGTAATCGGCGATAAAAATGGGGATCTCGGTGTTGGTCACCGGATTAATCGCCTGGATGCCTAAGATTCGCACTCCGGTTTTATCCTTGGCCAGCTGAACCCGCTCAAATTCGGTTTTTCGTTTGGCCTGTTCCTGATAATCGACCAGTTCAGCGAGATTGGTGATCGACTCTGACAGCTCATTAATCAGCGGATGTTCAGGCGCGATAACCATAAAGGTCGCTCCAAAAAGGGTGTCGGGACGGGTCGTAAATACCCGCAGCGTTTTGTCGTAACCGGCGATGTTGAAATCGACCTCGGCACCGACCGATTTGCCAATCCAGTTTTCCTGCTCCAGTCGAATCCGCGGCAGATAATCAACGTCATCCAAACCTTTAAGCAGTTCTTCCGCATAGTTTCTGATTTTTAAAAACCACACGTCTTTTTCGAGTTGCACCACTTCACTGCCGCACCGGTCACACTTGCCATCGCGGAAATCTTCGTTGGCCAACACCACCTTACAGCCATTACAAAAATTGACATAGGTGCGGTCTCTAAAGGCCAGCCCATGCTTAAACAGCTGTAAAAATATCCATTGAGTCCATTTATAGTACTTGGGATCGGTCGTATCGATCTCCTTATCCCAGTCAAAGGCATAGCCAATCCGTTTTAGCTGATTGGTAAAGACCTTAATGTTTTCATCGGTTACTTCCCGGGGATGACGACCAGTTTGAATGGCGTAATTTTCGGTCGGTAATCCAAAGGCATCCCAGCCGATTGGAAAGAGCACATTAAAGCCTTCCATCCGCCTTTTTCGGGCGATTACTTCTAGCGATGTATAGGCTCGCACATGACCAACGTGGAGACCTATTCCCGATGGATAAGGAAATTCAACCAACCCGTAAAATTTTTCTTTGTTTGAGTTTTCTTCCATCCGAAAGGTCTCATTTTCTTCCCAATACTGCTGCCAGTGTGCTTCTATTTTTTTATGCTGATATGTTGACATATTTCCTCCATTTGCTCGTTTGCCCGTTTCTACTGATCATTTACCACTGATCAATAAGAAACGATGGTGAGCCTTGCTTTCTAGATTTTCTGAATATCGGTTCCGGTGATCTTTACCGACTATCGATATCGTATCTACCCGATATCGTATATAAAAGATATAAAAAATAACCGAATCCTAAAACGGATTTTCGCCATTTTTCTGATTCCCAGGCTTGACGACTGCGAAAAAAAAATCCGTTCCCCGATAAGGGACGAACTTTTTTCGGTCTCCTAAATGATCTTCATCCCTCATTATAAATAAGGGGCGATGCGCTGTCAATGATTTGTGCTTTTTTTTCGCTTATGGTATAATTTAATCTATGACCTTTTAGTCATAGAAACTGCAAAGGAGCATTTATGTATCCCTTACTTAAAATCAACAAACAAAAAATACTCGAAAATACCAAAGCGATTATAAAACGGACTAAAAAATTGGGAGTTGCGGTCACCGCCGTCACCAAGTGTACCGGTGGCAACTTAGAAATTGCCCAGGCCTTCCTGGACGGTGGCGCCACCTCAATTGGCGATTCCCGGATTAACAATCTCAAAAATCTGGCTCCGCTGGCTTGTGAAAAATGGCTAATCCGGGTGCCGATGCCGAGCGAGGTCAATCATACCGTTGCCTACGCTACGCTGTCATTAAACAGCGAAATCAAAACCATCCGGCTATTAAACCAGGCGGCTAAGGCGCAGGGCAAAACCCACGGCATCCTCTACATGCTTGACCTTGGCGATCTTCGTGAAGGTCTTTTTATCGGTAACGACAATCCGGTAAAAGCCGAAATTGAGGCCTTGGTTTTGGCATCTTTTGCAAAACTGGATCAGGATTTTGAGGAAATTGCGGCGATGACAAACATCAGCTTGCGCGGCATCGCCACTAACGCCACCTGTGTCGGCGCGACCATCCCTAACCCCCATACCTTTGGCGCCTTTTTTAAGGTCAAAACGATGCTCGAAGAAAAATATCAGTGCCCCTGCGAAATTATTTCCGGCGGTAATTCCAGCGCCTATTATCTCGTCGATGATGAAACACTCCCGGCTGAAATCAATAACCTCAGACTCGGTGATGTGATCCTTTTTGGCCGCGAATCGGCCTATTATCATTGCTACGATTACCTCCATCAGGATGCCTTTATTCTGGATGTCGAAATCATCGAGCTGCAGGACAAACCCACCTATCCAGTCGGCGAAATCGGCCGCAACGCCTTTGGTGAAATCCCCAGCTTCAAGGACAAGGGAATCCGACGCCGGGCGATCTGCGGGCTGGGCCGTCAGGACACCGATACGGATCATATTTTCCCACTCGTTCCCGGACTGACGATTGTCGGTTCGAGCTCCGATCACCTGGTCATCGACGTCAGTGATGCCGAAACGACCTACGCGATGACTTATCAGGTCGGCGACATCATCAGCCTCCGCTGTGACTATGTCGGAGCGCTTCACGCCGCCACCTCATCCTATGTTGACAAAATTGTTATTAACCAATTAATATAAAGCGCATTAGACAAGGAGAATTATTGATGAAAGACGAAACCACCTACCGAATCCCCTTTGACATTCTTGAAGCATTCATGACCGATGCCTTAAAAGGCATCGGCGTTCCCGAAGAAGACGCCAAAATTTGTGCCGACATCTTAATCAGCTCTGATAAACGGGGGATCGATTCCCACGGTATCGGCCGTTTAAAACCAATCTACTATGACCGTATCAAACAGGGCATCCAAAATCCGGTGACTGAATTTGAAGTAGTCAAAGACACCTTCACCACCGCCGTGATTGATGGTCATGATGGCATGGGTCATGTCATTGCCAAAAAAGCCATGCAAATGGCGATTGACAAAGCCAAGGTCTATGGCATGGGAATGACCGTCGTGCGGAATTCGACCCATTATGGGTTTGCCGGCTACTATCCGCTGATGGCGATCGAAAACAATATGATTGGAATGACCGGCACCAACGCTCGTCCCTCAATCGCGCCAACCTTTGGGGTTGAAAACATGCTCGGTACCAACCCGATCACCGTTGGCGTTCCTAGCGATGAGCCCTTCCCCTTTGTGCTCGATTGTGCGACCTCGGTATCACAGCGCGGCAAAATAGAGGTTTATGATCGCGAAAACAAGGATCTGCCCGATGGCTGGGTCATCGATCGGCAAGGCAACAGCCGCACCGATACCAAACAGATCCTGATTGACTTAGTTAAAGGCGAGGCGGCTCTGACCCCGCTAGGCGGGATCGGTGAAGACACCGGCGGTTATAAGGGTTATGGCTACGCCACCTTTGTCGAAATCCTCTCGGCCGCCCTGCAAAGCGGTTCTTTCTTAAAAGGCCTGCTCGGTTTTGATGCCTTGGGCAAGGCTCAGCCCTATCATTTGGGTCATTTCTTTATCGCGATTAATATTGAAAACTTTACCGAACCGGAATCCTTTAAAAAAATCACCGGCGATATTTTAAGAGACCTACGCGCCTCAGAAAAAATGCCTGGTCAGGAACGAATCTACACCGCCGGCGAAAAGGAATACGAGGCCTGGCTGGATCGTAAAGATCAGGGCACCCCGGTAAATGATGCCCTGATCAAAGACATCCTCGATATTAAGGCCGAGTTGGGTCTCGATCACTACCACTTCCCTTTTGAAAAATAATTTGATAAATTATTTCTAAAACAAAAAAGAAACGGACAAGATGCCGTTTCTTTTTTGTTTATGTTTGTTTCATTTTTTCTAATAGGTTTCAGCAAATAGTTCGAAATACGCCTGAGCATGTTTGCAGGCTGGGCATAATTCAGGGGCTTCAGCGCCTTCATAAATATAGCCACAATTGCCGCATTTCCATTTGACATCGCTAAACCGTTTAAAGGTTCGACCCAACTCAATATTGGCAGCCAATTTGAGATAGCGTGTTTCGTGAGCTTTTTCAGCAATACATATTTCCAGCCAAGTCTCAGCAATTTCATCAAAGCCCTCTTCTTTTGCAATTTTTGCAAACTTTGGATAGAGCTCATTCCATTCTTCATTCTCACCGGAAGCAGCATGCAATAAATTGTTTTTGGTATCCCCAAGAGCTACCGGGAAGGTCGCACTCACAGGAATTTCAACAGCATTGCCGGATGTGTATTCATTGGCTGCAATGTGCTTATAGAACAATTCACCATGTTCTTTTTCATTGCCTGCTGTTTCTGTGAAAAATTCACTGATCTGAACATAACCTTCTTTTTTTGCGATTGATGCAAAATACGTGTACCGCATTCTCGCCTGACATTCGCCGACAAAAGATGTCATTAAATTAACTAACGTCTGTGTTCCTTGTAATTTACCCATTTTTTCCTCCTTTATAATGATTATAAACTTACCTTATTATATACCAGCTTTCAAAGAAATGAAACCTTTTTAATCATGCTTATTTATTTAATTGGTCAATAAAGGCAATCAGTGCCTGGGCAGCTAAAAAGGGACCGTCTTGTTCGTAGCCGGGTATCCCTAACTGCGTTCTAATCATCCCCACCTGAACTCCCGTTTCGCGCATTCTTTTAAAAGTATTTTTAGCAATCTTTTCATGCTCTTCTTTAAACTGGACTGCCCCAAAGGGGTTAGCAAAATAGGTGGTTGTGATGCCGACCTCGCCCGTGGTACCCTTGGCCATCCGTTTGCCTTCAGAAAAGACCGCATAGGCTTCATCTAAATCATCGTACATTTCTATTGGTGGTGCCGTTTCGCTGATTTCTTCATAATTATTAATGTAGAAAACATAGTCCACCCGAGTCGACTTTGATATTTCTTCATAAGCCATCTGCGGCACAATAACCCGAGCATTGATAATATTGGGGTTCATAAAAATACTGCGATCCATGGTGCTGTAAGCATAACCGGGCTGGAGGTCATCGAGCCTTACAAAGGCACCGATTTCTGTGCCCACGGCCATCAAATCGCCTTCCTTATTGAAGTGCAGGGAACCCATATCATCAATCAAAATGTCAAAATCACAGGCTAATTCTTTGGGCAGCTTGTTGATGGCTTCCAGGGTTTCGGATTTACCAGCTCCACTATCGCCAATCAGCATAATGTTGGTTGATTTCTTGCCACCAACGCGAATTTTGGCAAAGGCACCGTGCACCGGCATATCCTGCTTTTCGATCTGAATAATATTGTGGAGGGTCAGCATCATTTTCTTCATATAACCAAAGCAATCAACCTGGGCGGTATCCGGGAGCAGCCCGTAATAGACATCATCTTCTTTAACGACAAAGCCCAGTTTTTCATCCTCTTCAAATAGCACCTCATCGAGACCAAAGAAAACCACTGCGTCTGGTTTTTTGGTGGTAAATTCTTCGGGTGTGGCCATTTCAAAAAGATTGAACAAACCAGCACCCAGAGCCAGAAATTCTTTATGCACATAAACAATCGCCAACAGTCTCCCGACCTTTACGGGAATGGCAAACCACTCCTCGCAATCAAGATAAAATTTCTGCAGCATCCGTTTGTCCTTGACTGGAAAAATCCCATCCCGTTTACTGGACTGGGTGTAAAAAATAACCGGCGGTTCAAAGATTGCCTCCCAGACATAGGGCACCTGATAGAGTGAATCATTTTTACTCTTTACTCCTCGATCAAATTCAAACTTATCGGTTAAAAAAGCCACCTGAGCACCACTGGGGAGCTGCCGGTAAATGCTAAAGCTTTTTCCGGTGACGTTAAAATGAATATTTCGATATAAATCCAAGACCATTTTTTTAAAGGCATCATTGTTGGATGCCAGCGAATAAGCCTTAGAACGCTTGGTTTTTTCATCTGGATTATACGCGTCCGTTTTAATCATAAATCGCTGGATACTGCGCCAGTAGTTGTAAAGCCCTTCCAAAAACCCTAGAAACAGCTGTGCATATTCTTGATGGCTAAAGCGAATCTCAAAATAACCGGACTGCATGATCTCGTCGAGGGGGTTGATATTTAGCAGATATACAAAATCGATAAAGGCTGTTTCGTTGAATTCGCCTTGCTCATTATTAAAGGGTTCTAATACCTTTAATAAATGCGATTTTTTTACGGTCAGTTCGTCAATAAAGGTTTTGATCAATTTTCTAAATAAGGTGGATTTGACAATCTGACCAAAATTAGTAAATTTTAAATCGCCTTTAATTAAAGCCGTTCGTTTTAAATTCATGTTTTTTGATTCCATTTTTGCTACCTCCTATTTTATTATCGCCAATAATTCGGTAATCCCGTCAATCAGATGAGTGGCTCCGGCCACTCGCAGTTCGTCTTCGCTGCCGCAGCCGTAGGTCACCCCGACCGAATCAATACCGACCTCGTTAGCGCCGATAATATCATAATGGCGATCCCCAACCATTAATACGGCTGCTAAATCCAGCACATCATTATCCTCCAGGAGATTGCTAATAATCTCTTTTTTATTGCTACGGGTGCCGTCATTGTAGGTTCCATAGACCCGATCAATGGCAATATCCAGTTTTAGATTTTCGATTATTTTCCGGGCATTGGCTTCATTTTTAGTTGTCGCAACGCCTAAAAAGCATCCTTCTGTATAGAGGGTATGGATGGTTTCTCTGACCCCGTCATAAAGCTTGGCGTGATACATCTGGCCATTGCCAACATACTCTTCTAAGTAAAATTGATAACCTTGTCGTGCTTGTTCTAGAGAAAAACCATAAACCTCGTGAAAGGTTTTAAGTATCGGCGGTCCGATCAGCGGATCGATGTCGAGAATTTTCGGGTTGGGAACCTTCATTTTTTCTAATGCATATTCAAACGAAATCCGCACCGTTTCGCGCGAATCGATGATGGTTCCGTCAAGATCAAATAGTATATGTGTGTACTTCATTATTTCTCCTTTGGCACAACTTTATCTAAGCGCAATTGCCAAGATCTTTTTTGTATTAATTATAATATAGAAGCATCCATCCAACAAGACAAAATATTACTCTTAGCTGGATTAAATTGCTTAACGCTGATAATATTTGTCTGTTTGCTACCCTTGTAAAAGTATCCCTTAATTTTATTGTGACCTGAATGGGGACGTGATATAATATTAGCAGTAAATTGTTTAAGGAGGATTAAAAAAATGATTGCTATTCTAGTTATACTCGGTCTAATTGTGATTATCGGCCTGTGGCTTATCTTATCTCGAAATAGCTTTGTCAGTATTAAGAACCAAGTTGAAGAGGCTTTTTCGACTATGGATGTTTATCTTAAGAAGCGCTACGATCTGATTCCCAACTTGGTTGAAACCGTCAAAGGTTATGCCAGCCATGAATCGGAAACCTTTACCAAGGTAACAGCGGCTCGAACGGCGGCCATGAATTCCACCAGCATTGATGAAAAAATCGCCAATGAAAATGCTTTATCCGGCACACTGAAAAGCCTTTTTGCGGTGGCTGAAGCCTATCCCCAACTCCAGGCCAATACAAATTTTCTGGACTTACAACAACAGCTAAAAATGTTAGAAGACGAAATCGCCAACTCCCGTAAGTACTATAATGCGGTTGTCCGCACCATGAACACCAAGGTTGAATCCTTCCCCAGTAATCTGATTGCCAGTATCTTCGGCTTCAAAAAGCAACCCTTCTTTGAGGTTGGCTCTGCCGCAGAACGCGAAAACGTTCAGGTTAAATTTAACTAATCGTTACCGTAAACCAATCAGAAAAAGCGATAACAACAAAACTGGCGGCATTTATTTGATGCCGTCAGTTACAAATTTATGGAGGTAAACCATGTGAAAAAGCAAAGCACCCCGATCCTGCTTGGCCTGCTTGGCCTGCTGCTGAGCGGAATTATTTTCCCCGTAAACGCTTTTGCCCAGGAATATTTTGATATCAATCAGTACGATGTCATTATTGACGTTCAGGAGAATCATGCCTATCAAGTTCAGGAAAACATCACCGTCACCTTTTCTGAACCACGCCGCGGGATCTTTCGCTACATTCCCTACAAAGGCAGTTTTTACCGGGAAATTAACGGACAACCAGTCGAAACTCCCTACACTGCCCGGCTGACCAAGATCAATGTTGACAACTTCAATTTTGAAACCTCATATGAAAACAACAATGTCATGATTAAAATCGGTGACGCCGATGTCTATGTCAGCGGCACCCAAACCTATCCGATTTCATATGTCTGGAATCCTGGCGATGATAAAATCGACAGTATGGATGATGTCTATTTTAATATTATTCCCCAGAACTGGAATACCATGATTGAAAATGCCAGTTTTAAAATCACCATGCCAAAAGCATTTGATCCGAATCAGATTGAATTCATCACCGGTGGTTACGGTGCAACGGATACCGGCTCGGTTGATTTTACGGTCAACGGCAACATCATTGAAGGCACCCTCAATCGACCCCTTTACAATCAGGAAGGTGTTACCCTTAAAATCAATCTGCCAGAAGGTTATTTTATCGGTGCTTTTACCGGCAATGAGCTAGAACCTTTTATGTACGCGGTCTTTATTCTTTCTTTACTAGGCGGCGCACTGATCTGGTTCTTTACCGGGCGCGACAAAAAACCGGTTGAAACGGTTGAGTTTTATCCACCCCAGAATTTCACGCCCTCGCAAATTGGTTTTATTGTCGATGGTTCGCTAGACAACCCTGAAGTTTTATCACTGCTGATGTATTGGGCAGATAAAGGCTACATGACCATTGAAGAGGTCAGTAAAAAGAAGTTCATCTTTCATAAAGTCAAGAATCTACCCGACTCAGCCGAGGATTTTGAACACACCCTGTTTGTTAATCTATTTGATCATCGGGATAGCTTTTCAACCGCAAGTGTGCCGGAAAGTTTCTATGATACCATTGTTGCTACTAAGAGTCAGATTAAAGGGTATTTCGATATTCCCGAAAATCAGATTTTTACAAAATCATCTAAGGCTGGTCTGGTTTTTATCAGCATTTTGATGACCCTACCGCTTTTGGCCTATGCCATCAACGGTAACTACCGGATCGGTGCCATGACCTCTTTATTTGAAGGTTTGTTCTTTCTGGGTATCACTGCCGTATTTGGAATTGCCCCGACAGTCTTCTCTGCCAATCGGATCAGCCGGGCGATTAGAAATCGCAAGGGTATCGCCCGTAAAAAAACAGTCATGCGGCTGATTACCGGCATCATTCTGGGGATCGTTTCAGCACTGGTACTGACGGTTGTCGGCTTGATATTAGATGATCCCTCGCCCCTGCCCTTGCTACTGGCGCTACTGACCACCTATGGTATCGGATTCTTCCAGATCATAGCCACGAAACGTACCGAAACCGGACGTCTTTGGCTGGGACAGGTGCTGGGCTTTAAGAATTTTATTGAAAAAGCTGAAAAAGATCGGATTCTTGCTCTGGTCAATGAAAATCCCCAGTATTTTTACAATATCCTGCCCTATGCTTATGTTTTAGGGGTTACCGATAAGTGGGCCAAAAATTTTGAGTCGATTGCCCTTGAACAGCCCAGCTGGTATTATGGCTCAAGCTATGGCAACAACTTTACCTCACTCTTGTTTGTCTCTAGTTTAACCCGCAGCATGAACAACATCTCTTCATCGATGATTGTTCCGCCTCACTCCGGTTCTGACGGATTTGGCGGCGGTGGCTTCTCCGGTGGCGGCGGTTTCTCCGGCGGCGGCGGTGGCGGTGGTGGTGGCGGTAGCTGGTAAGCGCAACTTACACCTTTAGACGACCATCGCTTCGGTTGGCCAGCTTAAATAGCTGCTATTTTTCAACATCAGAGATCTCGCAAAAAAAACAACAACTTAAAAACGTCGAATCATAATATGATTCGACGTTTTTTTTGCAACTATAAACAGCTTCTAGACAGCTTGCTCGCTATCGAGCTGTTTAATTATTTGACTTGCCAGCGTTTCGGTAATAATCAGATGTTTGAAATAACCGCTTTTCAAACCACTAATAATTGAATCAACGTTGGCTTCCTGAGGTACAAATCCGATCACATCTCTGACCCGGGCTAATAGTTCTAAGGGAATCTGGATGGCATAGTCATCCTCGCTATCAATCAATTCCCCCTGAGGATTAAAGAAATAGGTCAGCAAGCAGCCAACCGCCTTTTCTTCTATTAGTTTTCTGCCAAAGCGCATTGCCGAAGCATGATCTGGCACTGAGGGATAACTACCCAGGGTTATCAATGCCGTTGTTGTTTTTCTCCAATACTCTTCAATGCACAGATAATCATCAGAAGCTATCACCTCGGCATGTTCTTCCGCGGTAGCGGGAATCGCCGGACAATTGAGAAATAGTCCTTGCCGATTTGTTCTTAGCGCCAGCTCCTTCACCAAATCATCCGGGTAGTAACCCCGCTGCGGCGCGGTTGTGGCACCAATTAGCGGACAAATAATGCCACTATTGTTCTCAACCAGATATTGAGGAGAAATTTTAGCAATAATCTTATCGATATTATAACCCCAACCCAAACCAAGAATCTTGGTCTTTGGCAAAAATTCGAGCAGCACATCCGCGCCAATTTGATATAGATCATCTGGCAAGGTGACGACACGACAGCTTTGCAGGTTAAAGCGGTGGCACAATTCATGCCTGATCCCTCTGATTGTACGATGATAGGAAAGCACATCTATTTTCACAATCCCCGCTTTTCTGGCCTTATTTAACAGATAACTGACCGCGGGACGAGATATATCTAACTCTTTAGCAATTTCGGACTGGGTTTTATTTTGCTCATAATATAACTGCGAAACATGTATTAAACGGTACAATTCTTTTTCTTTCAACAAATTACCTCACCTTGACTATGTAAATGCAGATATAATATATCGCATTGATCAGCTTTTGTCAATTTGAATCGGTTCGCGATTCAAGCTAATCCAAGGGTATCAGAATGGTGCATTTAAAGCGATCTTCAAGGATTTGAGTAACCATGTTTCCTTCATAACTCTTTAAAACTTGTTTAACATTTGAAATCCCATAGCCGTTTTGATCACCATCAATCCGCTTGCTGCTGACCATGTTGTTTCCCGCTTTTTGGATTGTCTTTACATCAATGGTGTTTTCAATATCAATCAGCAGGCTTTCGCGCTTGTAGTACATATTAAACTTAATTATTTTTTCCTGATGTTGACGCGAATCACGCAGACATCCCTCGATGGCATTGTCTAAAACATTACCCAGAATAATTGACAGGTCAATGCTGTTCATTTTAAGTTTTTCCGGAATAGCAATATAATGGACAAAGTTTATCTGATTATCTGACGCAACCTTAATTTTATAATTCAGCAGCGCATCCACAACATAATTTCCAGAGCGATTATGATCCACCGCATTCTGGAGCAACTCATGAAATTGTTGCAAATAAACCTCAATTTCGTCACTGGCCTGGTTTTTGATTAAATATTGCATGGTAATGATATGGTTGTTCATATCATGCCATAAGCCTCTCACCTCATAATTTTTTTCGAGCATTTCTTTATAGTGTTTTTGTTGCAGTTCGAGCTGAATATTGACAGTCTTGTATTCGTTTATCTTCTTGCTTTCATGATCCCATACTTTTAAGATTGCAAAAATAACCACATTGATATAGACCAACGCAGCCAAGGATACGAAGCCGACCAGATGCCTGCCTTCGACGTAGACATCGATGTAATACAGGTTTAAGCCGACAATCAAACTGATAAGGGGAATGCTAAAAAGGACAATATTGCGAATCTTTGATGACCTTTTCATTCGATCGTTCCTGCCATATAACGAGTAAAAGCATCATAAACCCTTTGATTCCTTTTAGGACTGATGGGCAG
Source organism: uncultured Acetobacterium sp. (assembly GCF_927416815.1). Lineage (NCBI taxonomy): Bacteria > Bacillati > Bacillota > Clostridia > Eubacteriales > Eubacteriaceae > Acetobacterium > uncultured Acetobacterium sp. Next base: position 30,869 of record NZ_CAKMJU010000010.1, read on the forward strand.
CATGACACCATTTTTTAATACTGCCATTCTTGTCTTGATACTTTTTACATTTTTTAGATTAACAATATAAGAGCGATGACATAAAACAAAGCGGACTGGATCGAGTTCCTTTTCCAGCGCCGAGATGGTGTAGTTATAGGTGTATTCAGCCTCGAAGGTGACAACCTTTATTTTTCTGCCGAGACTCTCAAAATATAAGATCTCATCAGTTCTAAGCAGTATTTTTTCATCATTATAATCGATCTCATGAACCTTGGATCGTGACTGACTGATGCCATTTTCGAGCTTTTCTAAAACCTGAAACAATTTATCTTCAGGAAATGGTTTTAATAAAAAATCACTGGCATTAACGGAATAACCCAGTACTGCATACTCTATTAAGGATGTTGTAATGATAATTCGGGCGGTATTACCAGTTTTTCTGATTTCATTTGCAATATCAATGCCATCTTCCTGATCTAATCGCATATCTAGAAAAATAACATCAAAATCTCGACGATTGTTAATCGCTGCAACGAGTTCATAACCAAACGAAAAGGTAGTTAAACAATAGTCGCTTTTAAATGGATAACGACTAATCAAGTCAACCAATATTCTTCTATGTTGTTCCTCGTCTTCGCAGACCGCTATTTTTAACATCTTTTCACCTATTATTCCAGTTAAAACTATACTTAACAATTAAATAATTATAACGTATCTCAGTCGCTGTTACAATCATTTACTCTCATTTATCCTTTTAACATGATTTTTGGTGACACTAAACATTGTTTTCGTGACACCATGATTGTTTTAATGACAAATTTTTGCTAGTATTAATCATAGAATAACCGATGAAACAAACTATGAAATAAAAAGGAACCCTGCCATGAATCTAAGAAAATTCATTAATAAACCGGAAAACATCACCTCTGAACTCCTTGAAGGGCTGGCTCTTGCCAATCCGTTTATTCTTGAGGTCAGGCCCAATAATCTTGTCGTCAGCAAAGGCCTTCATAACGCTAACCGCGTCACCATCGTGACCTTGGGTGGATCTGGTCATGAACCCGCCTGCGAAGGATTTGTTGGTGAAGGGATGATCGACGTCGCGGTGGTTGGTGATATTTTTGCAGCGCCAGGCTATAAGGCAGTCTTTGAAGCGCTTCACCTTGCTGATAAGGGTAAGGGCATTGTCCTAATTGTCTTAAACCATGCCAGCGATATGATGGCCGGTACCAGAACCGTCGCAGAAGCCCGTCGCGCCGGAATTGCAGTTTCGATGGTTGTTATCCGTGAGGATGTTGCCTTTGCACCCCGTTCTGCGGCAGAACGACGGCGCGGCCTGGTGGGATGTGTCCCACTGTACAAAATTGTCGGTGCTGCTGCCGCCCAGGGAAAATCGCTTTGCGAAGTCACTGCCATTGCCCAGGACTTTGCTGATAATATGGCAACCATTGCGGTGGCCTCCAAAACGGCAACCCATCCCCAAAACGGCTCGGCTTTTTGGGTACTTGGTTTTGATGAAATGGAAATTGGTATGGGTCAGCATGGTGAAGGCGGCGGTGACCGTCAAAAAATGAAGAATGCGGATGAAACGGCCATCCTGATGACAGATTTGCTGATTGCTGATCTAAATCTTTGTGCCGGTGAGGAAATCATGGTGATTGTCAATGGCACCGGCTCCACCACCATCATGGAGATGCTGATCATTTTTAGATGTGTTCACAAATATTTAAATGACAAAGGTATCAAGATTGTCGCAAATTGGGTTGAAGAAGTTTTGACCGTTCAGGAACAAGCCGGCTTTCAATTGTTTTTTGCCCGCATGAATAATCAGACCCTCTGTTATTGGAATGCGCCAGCCCGAACGCCCTATCTGGTACGATAAAAATATGTATTTGCATGCTTTTTAAGGCCTTCCTTAACCCGGATTTCGAGTAACAGGGTCTGCAGGCCGCAAAAATACAGCATTCCCCGTTTTTTTTCTGTCACTACCTTCTTTCATTCACTGAGGTTTTCCGGC